>JBBITS010000061.1:5105-11958 GCA_037440665.1 Chloroflexota bacterium | reverse complement strand
CGTAGCCCGGCGGCGTGACCCAAAAGAAGAGACGAAGGTCCTGGTCGCCGTCGTTGATGACTTCGTGGGGTACCTTTCGGCACATCGCGATCGTGGTGCCCGGCGTCAGCCGGTGCACGGCACCGTCGACGCTCGCGCTGCCGTCGGCGATCTCGCCGCAGAACGGCGGACGGCCCCAGTACTGGTCCTCGACCGGCACCACGTCCACGTGGTTCAGGAGGATGAGGGGCCGCTTTGAACCGTCGCCGGGCAGGACCGCCCTCATGTTCATGCGCCCGGCGCTCTGCGCGTCCGACGCGTCGAGGAACTCGATCTGCCCGATGCCGTTCTGGCCCAGAACATCGGCCAGAAAGCGGCAGCCGGCCTCCTCGCCACCGGGCGGGTTCGAGGTGTCGATCTGGATGTAGCGCGACAGCAGGTTGGCCGCCTCGGACGTGACGGCGTCCCAATCAATCTGCGTATGTCCGGCCATGAAGTCCTCTGCCTTCTAGCGGTCAGGTGCGAGGGCAAGCATACAGGACGGGGAAGCGTCAGGGGGAGAGGCGTTGTTCACACAACGCCGCGCTGGCGCAGGAAGGCGATGGCGGCGGCGAGGCTGTCCTCGGGCTGGCGCTGGTCGATCTCGAACACGCGTAGGGCGTCGGCGGGCAGCACCGAGGCGATGTGCTCCCACTCTACGGTGCCGTTGCCCGGCGCGCGGTGGTCGGCCAGGCCATCGACGTCGTGCAGGTGCGCGCCAATGCAGCGCCCGGCGTTAAGTTCGAGCCACGGTCGACGGTCAGCGAGGCCCAGGCGTGCCTGCACCTCGGCGTGCCCGACGTCGTGCCAGTACCCGGCGGTTTCGCCAGGGTAGGGCGCCAGCAGTTCGGCGGCCTCGGCCGCCTGCGGGATTTCGTGGTAATGCAGGCGGTTTTCCAGCCCGATGGCTACGCCGCGCGCCGACGCATAGGCCACCAGGTCTTCCAGCGTGCGGCGCGCCTGTGCCAGATACGACTCTATCTGCGCCCGCCGCCGCTCGACGCACTCCGCGCGCAGACGCTCGACCTCCGGGCTCTCGCGCGCCCCGGCGTCGTACAGACGGCGCAGGCGCAGCTCGGCCTCGAACATGCGGGGGCCGATGCCGCCGAGGTGCACGACGACGAAGCGCGCGCCCCGGTCCGCCGCGTGGTCGATGCTCCGTGTGGTGAAGTTGATGGCGCGCTGGCGCTCGTCTTCGTCCGTCGAGGCGAGGTTGAGCGCGGTGTTGCGCGTCCCGTTGCCGTCGAATACCAGCGGCGCGGGCGCGTGGATGCTCGGTATCGCCACATCGGGGCTCGACATCAGGGCCGCGAACGGCTCTTCGGGCGTCGCGTGGCTGATCTCGACGCCGCCGTAGCCGGCCGCGCGGGCCACCTCGGCGAAGGCGAGGATGTCGCGCTCGAAGCGTTCCTGCTGCGCCCACATGGTCGAGAGGAAGAGAGGAGCGGTCACGGCTCCAGTCTAGAAGCCGGGAGGCGGATGTTGGAAGTAGGAGGGCTTTACAGCATTGGCCTACTAGGTACTCAGCCCTGGCCCCGCCTCTTTGGTCAAGAGAAACCTCAGTCTCTGCGTTCCGCCTCCTGACGCCACCCGGAAGGAACCGCTGGGGACAGCGGTCACCGCGGGCGGAGGAGCCGTCGCCCGCATCTCCTCCGGGCGGGTACCCCTCGTGTCGGGTTCTGGTGAGAGTTCGGCAAGAGGCCGGGGGTGAGACTGCGCTGGCGCGCGGCTGGCGAGGCGTCTTCCCCCGACCCTTTCACGCCCATCTGGAGGAGGCGAGGCGCCCTGTCCGTCGGGCAGGGCTACCTGCTGGATGCAGGACTGTCCGCCCTATAGCGGGTTCGCTTCGCCAGCCACGCGTGTCTACCGCTTCACTTCCTCTAGGGGCAGGACCTGGGCTGCACTCCCTTCGCCCGGCTCCATCCCGGCGATGACCTTCTCGCCTTCCTCGATGAGCGCGCTGAGGAAGTCCTTCTCGTCCACCGTGCGCACCACCTGGCCCTTGCGGAAGATAACGCCGCGTCCCTTGCCGCCGGCGATGCCGAGGTCGGCCATCTTCGCCTCGCCCGGCCCGTTGACTACGCAGCCCATCACGGCGACCGTCAGCGGCTTGCCCAGCTTCGTAAAGTGCGCCTCGACCTGGTTCGCCAGCGGTATGAGGTCGATCTCGACGCGCCCGCACGTCGGGCAGGCGACGATGGTGGGTCCGCGCTGACGCAGGTTCATCGCCTTCAGGATGTCCCAGCACACCGGGACCTCCTCCTTCGGGTCAGCCGCCAGCGACACGCGGATGGTGTCGCCGATGCCCTCGGCGAGCAGGATGCCGATGCCGATGGCGCTGCGGACCGATCCCGCCCGTGGCGTCCCCGCCTCGGTCACGCCGAGGTGGAGCGGGTAGGGGATCTTCGTCGCGATGTCGCGGTAGGCGGCAACCATCGTCGGCACGTCGAAGGCCTTTAACGACACCTTGATCTGGTCGAATCCCATGTCCTCCAGCACGCCGATCTCCCAGAGGGCTGCGTCGACCATGCGCTTTTCCAGCGGCGGAGGCAGCTCGCCTTCGGCCAGCGCGGGCAGAGGCGGCAGGCTGCCGGCGTTTACGCCCACACGGATGGGGATGCCGCGCTCCTGCGCCGCGCGCACCACCGTCCGGACTTTGCCGGCGTCGCGGATGTTGCCGGGGTTCAGGCGCAGGGCGTGGATTCCGGCCTCGATGGCCGCCAGCGCCAGGCGGTAGTCGAAGTGGATGTCGGCCACCAGCGGCACGGCCGTGTGGCGGACGATCTCCGGTAGCGCGGCCGCGGCCGCTCTATCGGGGACTGCCACGCGCACTATCTCGCAGCCGAGTTCGGCCAGCTCGCCGATCTGACGCAGCGTCGCCTTGGTGTCGGCGGTGTCCGTCGTGCACATCGACTGCACGCGGATGGGCGCGTCGCCGCCGACGGTGACGCCGCCGATGTTGAGCTGCTTGCTGGGGCGGCGATTCCCGATCATCGCAGCAGGCTGCCTCCCTCGAAGATGCGGAGGATGTCGAAGTACGTCAGGATCACGGCGAACGTCAGGATCATCACCAGACCGATGAAGTGCACCATCGCTTCCTTCTGGGGAGCGATTCGCCGCCCTCCGCGCGCGATCTCCAGCAAGACGAAGACCACGCGCCCGCCGTCGAGCATCGGCAAGGGCAGAATGTTCAGAATCGCCAGGTTGATGCTGAGCAGCCCGGCGAAGTCCATGAGCGACTTCCAGCCCGCCTCGTCCACCACTTCGCCCGTGGCCTGGGCGATGCCGACGGGGCCCGAGAACTGGGGCGTGCTGCTTCCCACGATCCAGCGGATCACCTCGTTCCGGACGATGATGAGCGACTCATAGCTCAGGCGCATGCCGTCGCCGAGGGCTGTCCACGGCGGCTCTCGCTGGGTCTCGGTGAAGGGCGTGAGCCTCGTCCGGGGGATGTCCGCCAGCGTCAGGTCCTCGGGCGCGCACTTCAGTGCCTTCAGCTCGTCCAGCGCCTTCTGCCGTTCGTCCTCGGGTATGGTGCTGACCGCCCCGAACGCCGGCGATACGGTGATGCCCGTGGCGCCTTGACGCAGCTCGCCGCAGGTCTCGTAGTCGTGGGCGACCTCTCCCGTGCGTGGGTCGATGGCCTTCGGCGGATCCCAACGGGCGTAAGCCTTCGTTGTGATGATCTCCTGGCCTCGCTTGACCTTGAACTCGATGTTCTCGCCGAGGTTCAGAAGGACCATGCGGCTCACTTCGCCGACGCTCTCAATTTCCCGGCCGTTGATGGAGAGAATCAGGTCACCAGGCTGCAGTCCCGCTCTCTCGGCGGGCGAGTCCGGCTGGACGTTCACGATAGTGACCTTGCTGACGTCGACCTCGCGGGGGATGGACAGCGCCAGGGCGAAGAGGAAGACAGCCAGAACCAGATTCATCACCGCGCCCGACGAGAGCACGACGATGCGCGTCCAGCGCGGCTTGGCGGCCAGGCTCCGAGGGTCGGAAGGATCCTCCTCGCCGAGCAGTCGCACGAAGCCGCCCAGCGGGAGCGCGTTCAACGTGTACTCGGTCTCGCCCTTGCGGAATCCCCAGAGGCGCGGCGGATAGCCGATGCCGAACTCGAGGACCTTCACGCCGGCCAGCTTGCCCGTCACGAAGTGGCCGAGTTCGTGGACTACCACGAGGAAGACGATGATGCCCAGGAACGGCAGGACAGATTCGAGGAGGACGTTCACAGATTCACTTTACACTTTCCGGCGGCCGGAACCCACGCTGGGGGTCCGCCGCGCCGAGCGGTGGGCCACCTGACGGTGAGCTTCTTCGCGCGCCCAGGCGTCGGCCGCGTGCACGTCGTCTAGGGATGGATCGGCGACGGACGTGTGGCGCTCCAGCACCCTCTCTATGACGCGCGGGATGGCCGTAAAGGCGATGTCGCCGGCGAGGAATGCCTCGACGGCCACCTCGTCGGCCCCGACGAGCGCGGCGGGCATCGTGCCGCCGGAGTGTCCGGCCTCCATGGCAAGCTGCAGGCACGGGTAGCGTCTAAAGCTGGGCGGCGCGAAGTGCAGCTCGCCCAGGGCCGCGAGGTCGAGCCTGGACGCGGCGTCGAGCGGCTGCCGCTCGGGGTAGGTGAGGGCGGTCTGGATGGGCAGGCGCATGTCCGGCTCACCGAGCTGCGCCTTCACGCTGCCGTCGCGGAAGACGACTAGCGAGTGCACGATGCTCTCCCTGTGCATCACGACCTCCACCCGATCCAGGGGCACGTCGAACAGCCAGCGCGCCTCGATGGCTTCGAGGCCCTTGTTGAGCAGGGTCGCCGAATCGATGGTGATCTTACGTCCCATCTGCCACGTGGGATGGCGAAGCGCTTCGGCCGGGGTAACGCGGTCCAGTTCGTCCAGCGGACGCTCGCGGAAGGCGCCACCCGACGCCGTGAGAACCAGACGCTCGATGGCCACCGGGTCCTCGCCCCACAAGCACTGCCAGATGGCGCTGTGCTCGCTGTCGACAGGACGGATCTCGCCGCCGTTCTCTGCGGCGGTGCGGGTCACAATGTGGCCCGCCATCACCAGCACCTCCTTGTTGGCCAGGGCGATGGCCTTGCCTGCCGCCAGCCCAGCCAGCGTCGGCGCCAGCCCTGCCGCGCCAGACGTACCGACGACTGCGACGTCGACGTGGGGATGCGACGCCATCTCCTCCATTGAAGCCCAGCGCGTCCCCCGCTTGCCCGACGCGGCCTTCAGCTCCATGTGGCGGTCCTGACGGCTACACCACACCATGTCGGGGGCGAACTCGCGGACCTGGTCTTCGAGGAGCGTGTGGTTCTCGCCTGCGGCCAGCGCGACGATGCGGAACTGGCGCTTCAACCGGCGGATGACGTCCAGCGTCTGCCGGCCAATGGAGCCTGTGCTGCCGAGGATGGCGACGCGAATCAAGGAACGACCCACGTGGCGAAATAGTACATGACGGGCATCGTGAACAGCAGACTATCGAGCCGGTCCACGAGGCCGCCGTGGCCGGGCACGACGCGGCTGGTGTCCTTGACGTGTAGCCCGCGTTTCATCACCGATTCGCCCAGGTCGCCCATTGTCGCCGCCACGGGCAGCAGCGCGGCCAGAGGGACGATCAGCGCCGCCTCCAGCCGCAGACCCAGGAGGTAGTTGAACAGCAGAACGCCCGCAAAGCCTCCAGCCAGACCGCCAACGCCGCCCTCCCACGTCTTCTTTGGGCTCACGCGCGGCGCCATGTGGTGGCGTCCGATGGTCCGCCCGACGAAGTACGCGGAGGTGTCCGTCGCGTAGGTCCCCAGGAGCGCCAGCAGGAACCAGTCGCGGCCGTTGTCGAGGTCGCGCAGGAGCTGCATGTGGCTTCCCAGAAAGCCGACGTACAGGACGCCCGCCAGCGCCCAGAGCCAGTCGTCGAGCCCGCGCTCGACCGGGTGGAACAGCGTCACCCACCCCAGAGGCAGAACCACGGCTGCCAGCGTGAACCACACGAGCCACACTGGTCCCACGCTTGCGCCCGCGCCCATGGCCGCGGCGATGGACGCCGACAGCAACGGCAGGGGGTAAAACCAGTGGTGGTGGATGGATTCGAACTCAAGGGTGGCGGCGAAGAGCGCGGCGCAGAGAACGGCCGTGAACCAAGC
Source organism: Chloroflexota bacterium (assembly GCA_037440665.1). GTDB lineage: Bacteria > Chloroflexota > Dehalococcoidia > DSTF01 > JACRBR01 > DATLZC01. Next base: position 5,795 of record JBBITS010000061.1, on the reverse strand, counting down.
GCCGCCGGCCCACGCCACCAGCAGTACGAGCGGGACGCCGACGGCAGCCGTGGCGACCCGTTGGGCAAGCATGCGGCCTCAGCGTCCGCCGCCGCGGCCGGGGGCCGGGTCGACGCCGCCGTAGCGCCGCTGGCGCTGGCTGTAGGCTTGCAGAGCGAGTTCGATCTCGCGCTCGTCGAAGTCGGGCCAGTAGGTGGGCGTGCTGTAGTACTCGGCGTAGGACGACTGCCACAGCAGGAAGTTCGATAGCCGCATCTCGCCGGCCGTGCGGATTATGAGGTCGGGGTCGGGCAGGCCCGCCGTGTACAGGTACGACGAGAATAGGTCTTCCGTGACGTCGTCCGGCCGCACGCCATCAGCCAGCATCCGGCGCACGGCGTCGAGGATCTCGGCCCTGCCGCCGTAATTGAAGGCCACGGCGACCGTCATGCGGTCGTTGTTCTCCGTCAGCTCGATGGCGTCCTCAACCTTCTTGCGGACGGGCGGCTCCAAGGCGTCGAGCCGCCCCAGGTGCACCAGGCGCACGCCGTTCTTGTGCAGCGTCTTGATCTCGCGGTTGAGGACGCGGGTCAGCAGGCGCATCAGCCCCCGCACCTCGGCCTTCGGGCGGCCCCAGTTCTCGGTCGAGAAGGCATACAGCGTGAGGACCTTGACGCCGTAGTCGCCGAAGACCTCGATGGTCCGGCGGAT
>JBBITS010000061.1:1299-5064 GCA_037440665.1 Chloroflexota bacterium | reverse complement strand
CGGCGTTGCGCGAAAGCCCTCGCTGCGTGGCCCAGCGGCCGTTGCCGTCCATGATGATGGCGACATGGGCCGGGACCCTGTCGACGGACGGGACCGGCGTGACCAGACGAGGGGTTCGTTCAGCAACCATGTATCGCCCTACACCTCGAGGAGTTCCTTCTCCTTCTCCTGGCCGACCTTGTCGACCTCCTCGATGAACTGGTCCGTGGTCTTCTGCAACTGTTCCTGAAGGCGCCGCTCCTCGTCCTCCGACATCTCCTTGTCCTTCAGCGCCTTGCGGAGGTGCTCCAGGGCGTCGCGGCGCACGTTGCGCACGGCCACGCGTCCGTCCTCCACCTTCTTGTGCACCAGCTTCACCAGTTCGCGGCGCCGGTCCTCGGTCAACTGAGGCAGCACCAGCCGGATGACGGTCCCGTCGGTCGATGGGTTCAGGCCGAGGTCCGACTTCTGGATAGCCTTCTCGATGGCCTGCACGGCGTTGCGGTCGTACGGCTGGATGGTGATGAGGCGGGCCTCGGGTATGGCGATGGACGCGAGCTGGTTCAGGGGCGTCGGCGTCCCGTAGTAGTCGACCTTAAGGTGGTCCACCAGTCCGGGGTTGGCGCGCCCGGTGCGGATAGTCGCCAACTCCCGCTGGAGTGTCTCGACCGTCTTGTGCATCCGGTCCTTCGCGTCCCTGAGGATGTTGTCGTTCATGGCGTCGCCTCTATCTGTTTATCGCTCCCTGCGTGTGGCCTGCGCAATGCGCCGGCTGCATCAGGTTCGCGAAGCAGCCGCCTCTTTGCTGCTCACCAGCGTCCCGATGGCCTCGCCCCGTGCGGCGCGGAGGATGCCATCGGGCGCCGCGATGTCGAACACGACGATGGGCAGGTCGTTCTCCATGCACAGCGATAGCGCTGTGCTGTCCATGACTTCCAGCCGCCGGTTGATAGCCTCCATGTAGGTGAGAGAGTCGAACTTGCGCGCACCCGGGTGCTTGCGGGGGTCGGCGTCGTAGACGCCGTCCACGCGATTCTTGCTCATCAGCAGGACGCCAGCCTCGATCTCGATGGCCCGCAGGGCGGCGGCGGTATCGGTTGTCATGAACGGGTTGCCGGTGCCGGCGGCGAAGATGACGACGCGGCCCTTCTCGAGGTGCCGGATGGCTCGCCGCCGAATGTAGGGCTCGGCGACGGCCTGCACGGTGATAGCCGACTGGGTGCGCACGGGGACGCCGGCGTGTTCCAGCGCGTCCTGCAACACCAGGCTGTTGATGACCGTGCCCAGCATGCCGGCGTAGTCGGCGGTGGCCCGGTCCATGCCGAGCTGGGCGCTGGCCTCGCTGCCACGGAAGATGTTGCCCGCCCCGACGACGATGGCCATCTGCAGGCCCGAGTCTTTCACCGCTTTGATCTGGCGGGCGATGAGTTCGACGGTCGCGGGGTCGATGCCGTACGGCCGGTCGCCCATGAGCGCCTCGCCGCTGACCTTCAGCAGGATGCGTTGATAGGCGGCGCTCATCCCGGCGGCCTCCTCTCCGGCGTTAGCGGCCGAGTTCGAAGCGGGCGAACCGGCGGACGCGAACGTTCTCGCCGGTCTGCGCTACGGTCTCCTTGACCAGTTGCTCGATGGTCTTCGACGGGTCCTTGATGAACGACTGCTTCAGGAGGATGGTCTCCGAGGCGTCGCCCTCCGCGTCTGCGGGCAGCTCGTCTTCGCTGACGGCCAGCGGGCTCATGGCCGCGACCTGCATGGCCAGATCATGGGCCAGGGTCTTGAACGCGTCGGTCCGCGCCACGAAGTCGGTCTCGCAATTCAGCTCGACCAACGCTCCCACGCGCCCGCCGGCATGGATGTATGACTCGATGATCCCCTGGCTGGTCTCCCGGTGGGCCTTCTTCTCGGCGCGCGCGGCGCCCCACGACGCCAGAAGGCCCACGGCCTTCTCGAAGTCGCCGGCGGCCTCTTCCAAGGCGCGTTTGCAGTCCATTACGCCCGCGCCTGTTTCTTCTCTGAGTCGCTTGACATCGGTTGCTGAGGCTGTCACTCTCGTTCTCCGCTTCTGGTCTACTCGCCGGCGGCGCCGGCGGTGTCGGGCTCCACGGCTGCCGGCGCGGGGTCGTCTGGCGAGGCAGAGTAGGCTTCGCCTTGGAACTCCTCCTCGCTCGCCTCGAACCCGGCGCCGCCGGCGTACTCGCGCATCGCCAGGCCTTCGAGCGCCGCGTCGGCAATACGCGAGGCGATGAGTTTCACCGCCCGGATCGCGTCATCATTGGACGGGATCGGGTAGTCGATCTCGTCCGGGTTCGAGTTGGTGTCGCACATGGCGACGATGGGGACTTTCATACGGATGGCCTCGGCGACGGCGATGCGCTCCATCGTCGGGTCGACGATGAACAGAGCGCCCGGCAGCCGCGCGAGGCTCTTGATCCCGCCGAAGTAGCGGTTCAGCCGGTCGATCTGGTCGTTGATGCGCAGCACTTCCTTCTTGGGTAGGTTGTGGAACTCACCGCGTGCGATCTGGTCCTCCAGGCGCAGCAGATGCTCGATGCGCCGCGAGATGGTCGCGAAGTTGGTCAGGGTGCCGCCCAGCCAACGGTTGGTGACGTAGGGCAATTGAGCGCGCTTCGCCTCCAGTTCGACGGCCTCCTGCGCCTGCTTCTTGGTGCCCACGTAGAGGACGTCCTGGCCGTTGGCCACGAGGTCGCGCACGAACTCCATGGCCGCGCCCAGCCGCCCGACCGTCTGCTGGAGGTCGATGATGTGGATGCCGTTGCGCTCAGTGAAGATGAAGGGACGCATGCGCGGGTCCCAGCGGCGCGTCTGATGTCCGAAGTGGACACCGGCTTCGAGAAGCTGCTTCATGCTGACAGGTGTCGCCAAGTCGGGTTCCTCCTGTGCTCCAGGGGGCGCGTGGACTGCGTTGCCCCGGATAGTCAACGAGGCCGGGAGGCCTCATCGGAATACGGCCCTTTCGGGCCGGGCGAAGTATAGCACGCAGGTTCGGAGGCCAAAAGCGCCTCGGCTGTGCCGGACGGGCCTGCATTGCGAAGCCGTAGAACGCCTGTCTATAGTTATGGACAAGACAACTCCCACGATCCGGCGTGTAGAGGAGGAACGACGGTGCCGACCTACGAGTACCGGTGCTCGGCCTGCGGCCACCAGTACGAGCAGCGCGAGGGATTCGACGCGCCTTCGGTCCAGAAGTGCCCCAACTGCCGGGGCAGCGCCCGCCGCGTCCTTCACCCGCCGCCCATCGTTTTCAAGGGCAGCGGATTCTACGCCACCGACTCCCGGAAGAGCTCGTCTTCCAGCGGGCCGTCCGGCGATTCCTCAGGCGATAGCCTCGATACGACGGCCGCAGCGGCGGGCTGACCCGCCATGCGCGCCGTTATCCAGCGCGTCGCCTCGGCCTCCGTAACCGCCGATGAAGAGACGGTGGGCGCCATCGGCCGGGGCGTGCTGCTGCTGGTGGGCGTCACCCGGGGCGACGGGCCAGACGAAGCCGCTCAGATCGCTCGCAAGACCGCCGCACTGAGGATCTTCCCCGATGACCATGGCCGCTTCGACCGCTCCCTCCTCGACGTTGACGGCGAGGCTCTCGTCGTCAGCCAGTTCACGCTGCTCGCGGACACGCGGCGTGGCCGCAGGCCGTCGTTCACCGACGCGGCCGACCCCGAGGATGCCGCCCGGCTGGTCGAGCAGGTCGCGGCGGAGCTACGGGCGGCCAGCGTCCGGCGCGTCGAGACGGGCCGGTTCGGCGCCATGATGCAGGTGTCGCTGGTC
>JBBITS010000061.1:0-1270 GCA_037440665.1 Chloroflexota bacterium | reverse complement strand
TTCTGGACACGCGCGACCTCGCGCGGCCGCGCCGCCAGCGAGGTTGACCGGCAAGCGTTCCTGTGGCGCCCGCGCTACGTCAGCGCCGATCTGACGGCCGCCGCTACCACCGTGCGGTCATCGCGCGGGTCTACAGTGCGCGGATCCAGCAGAAGCTCGCCCTCGTCGATGCGGCCGACGACCGGCGGCTCGTGACGGCGCAGCCGCGCCGCGAGCTCGTCGACGGACAGGCCATCGGAGGGCGTGATAGCCACCAGGCGCGTCGGCAGGCCTTCGCCCGGCAGCGAGCCGCCGCCGACCATCGACAGACCGTCGATGACTCGCGCGCCAGCGCCGATGCCCCGCGCGATGCGCCTGGCCCGCCGGTCCAGCGAGGGCAGCGGAGCCGCGATCATCCGCCAGACCGGAACCTTCTCTATGGCCTCGTCGCGCAGGTAGTGCCCCAGGGTCGCCGCCAGGCCCGCGATGTTCGCCTTGTCCATGCGCACGGCCCGGGCCAGAGGGTGCCGCCGCATGCGGTCGATGGCGTCGCGCCTGCCGGCGGCGATACCCGCCTGCGGCCCACCCAGCAGCTTGTCGCCGGAGAACAGGACGACGTCGGCCCCCGCCTTCAGGCTCTCCTGCGGCATCGGCTCGTGGGCCAGGCCGTATGCGGACGTGTCGAGCAACGCCCCGCTGCCCAGGTCGTCGATGAGCAGCAGTCCGCGCTCCCTGGCCAGCACCGCGAGATCAGCGACGGTAGCGCTTTCGGCGAAGCCGACGATGCGGAAGTTGCTGGCGTGCACGCGCAAGAGCGCCGCCGTGCGCTCGGTGATGGCGGCCGCGTAGTCCGCCAGCCGCGTGCGGTTGGTCGTCCCGACCTCGACCATCGTCGCGCCCGACTGGCGCATGACATCGGGAATGCGGAAGCCGCCGCCGATCTCTACGAGCTGACCTCGCGAGACGATGACCTCGCGGTCGCGGCACAGGGCCGACAGCGCGAGGAGGACGGCACCCGCGTTGTTGTTGACGGCGATGGCCGCCTCGGCTCCTGTTAGCCTCGCCAGCGCCTCTTCGACGTGGACGTGGCGCGAACCGCGCTCGCCTTGGTCGAGGTTGAACTCCAGGTTGCTGTAGCCGCAGGAGACCTCACCCATGGCGGCGATGGCGTCGTCGGACAGGGGCGCCCGGCCGAGGTTGGTGTGCAGGATCACTCCCGTGGCGTTGATGACCCGCTGCAGCGACGCCTGCGCCGCCGCTTCGAGGCGCGAAGCGACAGCCGCGGCGATGT
>JBBITS010000060.1:288-12105 GCA_037440665.1 Chloroflexota bacterium | reverse complement strand
TTTCACCGCGGAGACTACACCGTCTTGTTTTTACAGCAATCCTGGGACGCGACCTAACCTATGTCCTCGTACACCTGTTACCCATCTCTCTGGTCTACACACATGATGGAGAGGGGGACTGAGGGGGTGAGGCAACCCGCCGTTCCCGCTCGACCGGTTCGGGTGAGGGGCGTCGCGCTAGGCATAGTGTCAGCTACCAGAGCTGAAGTAGACGCGAACTGGCAATAAGGAACGCACGGTCAATTCGATCAATGTGAAGTGAATCGAGTCGGAAACGCCAGCCAAGGAACGTCTGAGCAGACGCGAGCGATTCGTTTCGGACCAAGAGGACGCGTTCGTGCGCAAATACTCCCTCTAATTGCCTCCGCTCAAGTTTCTTGGCCAGCGCCTGCGATAGAAAGCGCTGCATTTCGCGGGGACTGTAGCCGGGGCCACTAACAACCACAATGTCAGCCCCTTGTTGCACCTGACGGTTCTTGCGGGCCGCAAGATCGGCTTCACGAAGACGCATCCTTTCTACTGCAATCAAGTGATTGGAGCCGAATTCCCGAACAAGATAGTCTGGCGCGACCTGATTGCGCATGTCCTCATCTGGCCTCCTCTCAGGTACGTACCGCGCTGAACGCGTGCGCGATAGGTACGTCAGGAAGAACGACAAGTCGTGGTCCGCGAGGTCTCTGTCGTTCGATGTCCATGGTTGCGGATGCTGGCGCTCAGCGAACACGCATCGTGGGATGACCATTCGATAACTCATCGCTGTTAGCCATGATACCAGCACAAGTGTGCGCCTGACAGCACTGGCAACGCGCTCTGCCCTCCCTCGACCGCTGCGCCCGCCTCTGCTAGCCTTCGCCTGCATCCCCCCCACAGACGAAAGGAACACGACCATGGCGAAGCGGCTCGGCATCCAGGTGGGCTTCGGCGCCGCCGGCAAAGAACGCGAGGACCTCATCGAGCGCATCCAGATCGCCGAGGACGCCGGCGTCGAGGCCGCGTTCGTCGCCGAGGCCTGGGGCCGCGACGCCTTCACGTTCCTCACCGAACTCGCGCTCAAGACGAAGAAGATCAAGCTCGGCACCGCCATCGTCAACGTCTTCAGCCGCACGCCCGCGGTGCTCGCCATGACCTTCGCCAGCCTCGACGAGCTTTCAGGCAACAGGATGATCATCGGGCTCGGGTCGTCGGGCGCCAACGTCATCGAGCACTGGCACGGCGTGCCGTTCCAGAAGCCGCTGACCCGCATCCGCGAGTACGTGAACGTCATCAACATGATCATGCGGGGCGAGCGCCTGGTGTACCACGGCGAGCTGTTCAACCTCGAGCGCGGCTTCCGCCTCGGCTCCGGCGGGCCGGAGTCGTTCGGGCCGCAGCGCGAGCACGTGCCCATCTACATCGCCGCCATCACGCCGAAGAGCATCGTTCAGACGGGCGAGATCGCCGACGGCTGGATCCCCATCTACTGGCCCGTCGGCCGCTTCGCCGAGGGCATCGCGCAGCTCGACGAGGGCGCGAAGAAAGCCGGACGCTCCGTGGAGGACATCGACGTCAGCCCGTCGGTCACCGTCAGCATCGCGAGGAGCGCGGACGAGGTCGAGAAGGCGCGGATGGGCGCGCGGGCGCCGGTCGCGTTCTACATCGGGCGCATGGGGACGTTCTACTACGAGATGCTCATCCGCAACGGCTTCGAGGCCGAGGTCGCGGCCTGCCGCGCGGCATGGGCCGAGCGCGATCAGGGGAAGGCCATCGCGGCGATCTCCGACCGCATGCTCGACGAGACGGCGGTGGTCGGTTCGCTGGACGAATGCGCCGAGCAGCTCCAGCGTCGCTACGACGCGGGCGTCACGATGCCGATCATCAACATGCCCGTCGGCGCGACGCCGGAGGACACGGGGCGGATGCTCGAGCGGCTGATGCGGTAGGGGAGAGGCGGGGCGCGCCGGGCCGCCCATCACGATGAAGGCCACGCTTCAGCGTGGTGTGGCCCAAGCAACGCCGGCCACCTTGAAAAGGTGGCCTTCCTGGCGGGGTCGGATCCTGTAATAAAGGCCACGCTTCGGCGTGGCACCGGCTAGACCACCTGCGCCGGCCACCTTGAAAGGCGGCCTTCATGAAGAATTCGAGGCGTCGGGTTTCTACGCGTACACCAGGTCCTGGTTCAACATCGCGCGCGCGATCACAAGTCGCTGGATCTGGCTGGTGCCCTCGACGATCATCAACTGACGCGCGTCGCGGTAATGACGCTCCAGCGGGTGGTCCATCATGTATCCCTGCGCGCCCAGGATCTGGATCGCGTCGGAGATCACCTTCTGCGCCATCTCGGTGGCGAACGCCTTGGCGATGGACAGGTAGTGCGCGTGTTCGCGCTGGTACAGACCCTGGTCGACCCGCCAGGCGCCCTGGTAGACCAGCAGCCGCGCCGCCTCGATCTGGATGGCCATGTCGGACAGCATGAACTGGATCGCCTGTAGGCCGGCGATGGGCTGGCCGAAGGCCTCGCGCCCGCGGGCGTACTCCAGCGCGTAGCTCAGAGCGCCCTCGGCCACGCCCAGTCCCCGCGCTCCCACGACCGGGCGCAGCGTGTTCAGCGTCAGCATGGCGTGGTTGAAGCCGGCGCCCTCGGCGCCGCCGATGAGGTTTTCGGCGGGCACGCGCACGTCCTGGAACGACAGCGCCGCCGTCGGCACGCCGCGCACGCCCATCTTGCGGTCCAGCCGCGCCACCGAGAAGCCCGCTGACGTCGTCGGCACGATGAACCCCGATATGCCTTTGGGTCCCGGGCCGCCGGTGCGCGCGAACACCGTCACGTAGTCGGCGACCGAGCCACCGGAGATGAACATCTTCTCGCCGTTAATGACGTACTCGTCGCCGTCGCGGACGGCGCGCGTCTCCAGCGCCGCGGCGTCTGAGCCGTGGTTGGGCTCGGTGAGGCAAAAGGCAGCCTTGGCGTCGCCGGTCGCGACGGGCGTGATCCAACGCTTCTTCTGCTCTTCCGTGCCGCCGATGAGGATGGGGTGCGTCGGCAGCGACGACAACAGCAGCATGAGGCCGGAGGCGTTGCAGTGCTTCGACACTTCCTCGACGGCCAGCGCCAGCGCCAGCACGCCGGCGCCGGAGCCGCCGTACTCCGGCGGCAACGTCAGGCCCAGCAGGCCGACGTCTTTGAAGGCGGCGAAGATGTCGTGCGGGTACTCGCCGGTTTCGTCAAGTTCGGCGGCGCGCGGGGCGACGACCTCCCGGGCGACGCGGCGAGCGGTGTCGCGGATGAGCTTGTGCTGGTCGGAGAGTTCGAAGTCCATGGTGGCTCCAGAGCTAGCCCACGGGAGGGCGGTGTAGGGCGAAACGATTATGGCACGCCGGACGCGTTGGAACAGCGGCCGTCAGTCGACCACTGACAGAGCGACCAGGAAGTAGATAAGGATGGACAGTAGGTCTTGAATGACGGTGGCGAGGGGGCCGCTGCCGAACGCCGGGTCTGTGCCCAGCCTGTGGAACAGCCAGGGCAGCGCCATCGCAACCAGGGTAGCCACCGAGCAGGCGGCGAGCAGCGCGACGGAGACGGCGAGCGCCACGTCGCCCTGCCCCCATCGGACGAGGCCTACGGGGAAGAACAGGGCTCCCAGCGCCAGGCCGACCAGCAGGCCGGTCGCTATCTCACGGCGGACTACGTCTCCGATGGAAACACCAACGGAGAGCCCGCGTATGACCAGCGCTTCGGTCTGGGTACCCACGGCGTCGGCAAGGTACACGACGCCCGGCACGAAGAACGCCAGTGTCACGTTCCTTTGGAGCTGGTCCTCGAAGGAACCCACGATCTCGGCTGACACAATGGCGCCCACCAGCCCCACGATGAGCCACGGGATGCGGTGCCAGAAGCGGCGGTTCACGGGCTCGAGCGTCGCTGTCCGCGCGGTCGATGTGTCCTCGAGGTAGCCGCCGAGGCGGGCCATGTCTTCCTGATGCTCCTGAAGCAGGACGGCTAGCAACCGGCGCGGGGGGATGAGCCCAACGAACGCGCCGCTCTCGTCGACGACGGCCAGGCTGCTCTCGCCACGCTGAACCACCTTCCAGGCGGCGATCTCCTGGTCGATGCCTGGAGTCACCACCGCCGGGTCCGGGTCCATTACGTCTCGGGCGAGGGCGTCGGGAGGGCCTGCGAGCAGCCGCTCGATGCTGATTACGCCGACGAGCCTTGGTCCGTCGCAGACGGCGATATCCGTCGCCGTGTCGAAGGGTTGATCTTCGATGGCCCGGCGGATTTCTGCGATGCGGGCGCCGGGCGCCGCAATAGGCACGCGGTGGCTCGCGTGCTCTGCCGCCGTCTCGAAGACGAGTTCCGCGGGTGGCGCGTGAGTGCCGGTCATAGCCGTCGTCCCCCTTCGCGCGGATTGTACGACGGCCTGGGAGGTTGCGGCTCTACTCGGCGATGCGCTCCTCGAGCTGGCGCAACCGCCGGCTTAACACTTCGAGCATCTCGACGGCGAGATCGGGGTTGGCCTTCAGTTCGGACACGAAGTCCCAGCGGGACATGGCGATGCAGGACGTGTCTTGCAGGGCGCGCACGGTGGCGCTGCGCGGATAATTGTCAAGGAGGGCCATCTCGCCGAAGAAATCGCCCGAACCCAGCGTGTTGATCTGGCGTCCGCCCTTAAGCACCTCGACCTTGCCATCGGTGATGAGAAAGAAGCCGGCGCCCTGGTCGCCTTCCTTCACGATGTCGTCGCCCGTCTTGAAAGACCGCGCCACAGCTATGCGGTCCAGTCGCTCCAGGGTTTTGCGCGGCAGGTCCCGGAATAGCGGCACCTTGGCCAGTAGATCGAGGGTCGAGGTCATGGAAAGCTCCTTGCGCGGGATGGCTTCCAATATGCCGGTGTATTGTAGGGCCCTGCCCGAAGCGCGACAACCCGCTTGTGCCGCGTCCACTCCCGCCAGAGACCTGCGGATGATAGGGTTAGAGAAGCGGCCTGAAGCCGGGGGTCCTCCGGCCGCCCATACCGCATCGGAAACGCCATCTTCGAAAGGAGGAATACGAAGTGACCCTTAGCAGCATGAAGCGCCTGATCTCCAACGGCCTGCGCAGTCTGGACCGCCTGGCGCCACCAGCGACCGTTCACGCCCACTGCGACATCCCATGTGGCATCTACGACCCGCACCTGGCCCAGATCGCGGCCCACACCGTCGTGCGCATGAACCAGCTCATCAACGATCTGGCCATCCCGGACGCCGGCGCGCCCAAGGCCGAGCGCGACAGGTACCTCAACAGCCTTGGCCGCTACGTCGCCGTCAAAGAGGAGCACGCGGAACTCGTGAAGAAGGAGGTCCGCATCATCTGGGGCGACTACTTCAAGCCTGAACATCTGGAGAAGTTCCCCGACCTCCACACGACGGTCTGGAACATCATGAAGCTCGGCTCGAAGGCGCGTCAGAACGTCGACCTCCAGGCCGCGCAGGACCTGCTGGCGGAGGTTCAGAAGTTCGCCGAGGCGTTCTGGGCGACCAAGGGTGTGTCGACCGTGCGCCAGCCCTCGCGCCAGACTTCGGGCGGCGAACTGGTGTACCCGGCCGGCTGACGGCGCCGCGCGGGATGGCCGCCTTGTTACGGCGCTTGCTGGACCTGCTGCCGGTGATCCGCTACCGGGTCGAAGGCGAGAGCATGTCCCCCGCGTACTCGCCCGGCGACCGTCTGCTCATCAACCGTCTCGCGTACGTCGCCCGGACGCCCCGTCCGGGCGACGTCGTCGTGCTTCGCGACCCCGAGGATCCCGAGCGCCTGCTGCTGAAGCGCGTCGAGCGCGCCGATGGGAAGCAAGTCATCGTTGTTGGCGACAACCTCGACGCCAGCCGCGACAGCCGCCGCTTCGGTCCGGTGCGCCGTGGGGACGTTCTGGGCAAGATCATCGCGCGTTACTGACGGCGCTTCCGGCGTCCGCCCGCTTCGCGTATCATCCGCGCTCAGAAGCCGGTGAAGGCAGGAGGCGGCGTGGGCGCAGGTGATTTCGTTGCAGGCGTCGATCTGGGCGCGACAAACCTGCGGGTCGCCGTCGCCGGCCTCGACGGCGAGATCGCGGCGCGGCGGTCGGAGGCCGTCGACCTGGCGCGCCCGGCCGAAGACGTCGTGCGGGGCATCCGCCGGACCGTTGACGAAGTTGCGAGGCAGGTCTGGCCGGCCGCGCGCCCCCGCGCGATAGCCATGGGCATGCCCGGAATCGTCGACCCGCAGCGGGGCACGGTGGCATCGCCGGCGAACCTGCCGGGCTGGGGCTCGGTGCCGGTCGCCAGCCTGCTGCGCGGCGACGATGCCATTCCCGTCGGGCTGGAGAACGACGCCAACATGGCCGCGCTGGGCGAACAGTGGCGCGGCGTCGCGCGCGGGTGGCGTACTTTCGTGTTCATCGCTATGGGCACCGGCATCGGCGCCGGCGTTGTCGTGGACGGGAAGCTCCTGCGCGGGCGGCGGTTCTTCGGCGGCGAGATCGCCTACATGGCGACGGACGTTGAGCACGTCCGGGGCCCGTTCGACCCCGACGCGTGCCTGGAAGGCATCGTGGGCGGGCGGGCCATCGGACCACGGGCGTCGGCGGCGCTGGGCCGCCAGGTGACGACCGAGCAGGTCTTCGACCTGGCGCGGTCGGGCGATCAGAAGGCGATGGCCGTCATCCGTGAAGTCCAGGAGAACCTGGCGGTGGCGCTTTCGGCCGTTGTGGCGCTATTGGACCCCGACGGCATCGTCATCGGCGGCGGCATATCGAGCCAGGGCGAATTCCTCGTGGGCCCCGTGCGGGAGATGCTCCATCGTCAGGTACCTACAAACGTTCCGGTGGAGCTATCGGCGCTCGGCGAGGACGCTCAGCTCGCCGGCGCCATCAGAGTCGCCCTCGACCTGGCGAGCTCTCAGAACATTTCCGCCCCCGCGCTGTTTCCTGAAAGCTGACCGCTGGCTGCTTACCCCCTTCCCCTGCGCCTGCAGGCCGTTTACCATCGCGCAAGGAACGGAAGGAGAGAGGCGCATGAGCGAGAACCGTGCCCGTACGGTGACGGCGGTTGCGCTGCCGGCGGTGACGCTATGGATGCTGACCGGAGGCGTGGCGCTGGCCGTCGTCATCATGCTGGCGATGCTGGTGGTCGAGATTATCATCCTCGTGCGCGTGTACGACCTGCTGGATCTGATTCACCGGCTGGTGCCGCCGGGATAGCCGATGCGGGTCATCACCTTCATCGCTGCGCTGTCGTTGGTGGCAGCCGTGGCCGTCGCGTGTGACGGCGACGGTGATCGCCCGCAGCCGGGCGTCGGCGGCTCGCCAGGCGGGCCGGTGGCCACGGAACCGGCGCGGCCAACGGGCGTGGACCCTGCGGCAACGTTTGTCGCGCAGCAGATCAAGCTTGGGATCATCGAGCGCAAGGCCAACGCCTCGCCCGTCCCGAGAGACACGCGGCTCATCGCCGAGTTTACGTGTCAGGACGACCTGTTTCTCATCAACACCAACAATGAGTTCATCTGGGCGTCGATCCCGTGCGATCGCGTGACGCCGCTGAGCGCGCTCGACCCCTACCGGCAGGAGGCGGTGAGCATCAGCGTGGACCCGGCTGCTGGGAAGCTCCGCATCGAAACCGTCGCCGGAGCCCAGGCCGAGTTCACGGTGAACGCCGTCTGGGTGTACGAGAGGCCGCGATGACCCGCCCGACGCCCGACGAGTACTTCATGACCATCGCGCTCGCCGTGCGCTCGCGGGCCAACTGCTACGGTCGCCGCGTCGGCGCCGTGCTGGTGCGCGACCGGCGCATCCTCAGCACCGGCTACAACGGCACGCCGTCGAAGATGGTCAACTGCGAGGAGGGCGGCTGCCGCCGCTGCGCCCGCCCGGAGGAGTACCGTTCGGGGGAAGGTTATGACGTCTGCATATGCGTGCACGCCGAGCAGAACGCGCTGTTAGGCGCGGCGCGTTTCGGCGTCAGTATTGAGGGGTGCAGTCTGTACACGACGTTGCAGCCCTGCTTCGGCTGCCTGAAGGAGCTGATCCAGGCGAAGGTCGTCGAGGTTTGCTACCTGCACGCGTGGCCGTCGAAGTTCGAGGAGCAGTACCGGGCGCTGGTGAGTCAGTTCGAGCCCGGCCGCTTCCGCCAGCTCGCCGTGCCCGACCCGGACGCCGTTTGGGCGATGGGGCGCGGCGCCGTCGAGGAGCGCGGCCTGGGCCACGAGAGCCTGACGTGATCGCCCCGCTGGAGGTGTCGTCGTGACGTTGCGCGCCGGGTACGCCGAGGCCGTCATCACGCCGCCTGTGGGCACGCCCATGGACGGCTACAGCGCACGCGCGAACGTCTCGCAGGGCGTCCACGACGACCTCTACGTTCGCGCGCTGGTGGTGGACGACGGCGCGACGCGCGTGGCCATCGCCGGTTGCGACCTCATCGGCGTCGATCGCCGCCTCGTGGCCTCGGCGCGGGAGAAGGCCGCCGGGCTGGCGGACGTGGATGCGGCGAACGTCATGATCGGCGCGACGCACACGCACGCCGGGCCGGCGGGCCTGCGCCGGGACATGGATGAGGCCCTGACCGAGGTCACGGCGCGCAAGATCGCAGGGGCTATCGCCGCGGCCTCTCGCGCGCTGCGCCCGGCAGTGCTGAAGGCCGGACGGTCGGCGCTGGACTCGGTCTCGCAGAATCGCCGCCACCCAGACTGGCCTATCGAAACGCGCCTCGACATCCTGCTATTCGACAGCCCGGACCCCGTGCGTGAGCCGCCGGTCGCGGCCATCGTCAACTACGCCTGTCACGCGACGGTGATGTATCACACCAACCTGCTGCTGTCGGGCGACTACGCTGGCTACGCGGCGCGCACAGTCCGCGACGTGCTGGGCGCGCCCGCCGTCTACCTGAACGGCGCCTGCGGCAACATCAACCCGGTGTGGATGGAGCAGTCGTTCGAGGAGGCGGAGCGCATCGGCGCTATCGTCGGCGCCGAGGCCGGGCGCGTGGCGCAGGAGCTGCGGCCGCTGGGCCGGGGTCAGGTCGCCTGGAACATCCGCTGGGACGAACTGACGCCGAAGCCGGTGACGCGCGGGACGCTGATCGAAGACGTGCGTTTGCGCGTCGCGTCGCGCCCCGGCGAGCTGCTGATGCGCGAGCTGCGCGAGCCGGACGAGTACGACTGCTTGCTGCGAGACCTCCAGGCGCAGTTCGACGCTCTTGGCCCGGACGCGCCGCTCGATCGCCGCCACGACGTCATGCAGCAGATCACCCGGTATCGAACGGAACGCGTGACCGCCTCGCGCATCCGCGGCGGCGGTCCGCACTACCTGCGTCCGGAGTTCCAGGCCATCGCCTTCGCGCGCGATACGGCGATCCTTGGCTTGCCGGGCGAGTTCTTTGTCGAGACGGCGGACGCCATCCGCGCCGAGGCGGGCGTCGCGAACCTGCTGGTATCGTGCTACACCAACCACTACGTCGGGTACGTGTGCCCGCCTGAGGCGTACGAGAGGGCGGCTATGAGGCCGGCGTCACCATGCTGGCGCCCGAGGCCGAACTGGCGTCGCGGCGGGCGGCCGTCGAACTGCTGCGGGAGGTGACGTCATGAGCGCGGCGCGGCGCAAGAAGGTCATCGTCTTCGAGGCCCACGGCGACGACATGGAGTTCGCCGCCGGTGGGACCATCGCGAAGTTCGCCGACGCCGGCCACGAGGTGACGCTGGTCGTCGCCACCGACAACGATAAGGGCTCGTTCGAGATGACCGCCGAAGAACTGCGCGCGGCCCGCGACCGCGAGATCGGCGAGGCGGCGAATGTCCTGGGCGTGAAAAACGTCATCTGCCTGGGCTACTCCGACGGCGAGCTCGCGGAGCAGGCCCCGCCCGCCGTTCTGCGCGGGCAGTTCATGCGTATCATCCGGCAGGTGAAGCCCGATGTCATGTTCACGTGGGACCCTTTCGCGCCGTACGAAGGGCATCCCGATCACCGCGCCGTGGCGGCGGCCGCGAGCGAGGCGGCGTCGTTCTCTCACTTCCCCCTGTACTACCCGGAGCAGATCCGCGACGAAGGACTGGAGCCCCACTACGTCGGCGAGCAGTGGTACTTCGCGAAGGTCCCGCGCGACCACAACGTCTGGGTCGACATCTCCGCGACCATCGACCGCAAGATACAGGCGCTGTACAGGCACGTGAGCCAGATGGTGCTGACGGTGGCCGACATGCAGTTCGCCCTGAAGGCGTCGGGCCTGGACCTACCGGAGCTGGCGGGCCTCGACCCGCACGACTACACGACGGTCATCGACCGTCGCATCCGCGAGGTCGCGAGGGCTGTGGGGCGGCAGCGAGGTATGGAGTACGCCGAGAGCTTCCGGCGGGTGCGCTTCGCAGGCATCGAGCGGCTCGCTCCGAACCAGCAGATACCGGAGGACGTGTGATAGTGTTCCTGCGCGCAAGGACCCGCTGGAGCGACCAGTGCCTCTCGGCGATGACCTATGCGCTTCGACTGGGATGACGGCAACCGTGACAAGAATCTCCGGCACGGCGTTCACGACTGGGAGATTGAAGAAGCCCTGGCGGACCCGCGCAGACGGGTGGTCGGCAAAGCGAACATTGGCGGCGAGAAGCGCATTATCGCCTTAGGACGCTCGCGGGCGTCCGGCAAGTACCTGAAAGTCGTCTATGCAGTTAGAATAGGGAGTGGTCGGAGGTATGTGAAGCCAATCAGCGCGGTCGAGATGTCAGGACAGGAGAAGCGAATCTACCGCAAAGGCCTATGAGCAGACGTAAGGCAAAGCCCGGCGTCGTCTGGAGCCTGGACGAGATTCCCGAGTTCTCATCGGAGGACGAGGAGCGAGACTGGTGGGCAACGCACACCTTCAGCTCTGACCTGTATCGGCAACTTCAAGTCGATTGGACGGATTTGGAGGCCCTTTTGCCCCTTGGTCTGAAGGCTCGGGAAGCTTCACAGGTGCAGCTACCGCTCGTGATCGCGAAGAGGCATCTGGCCTACATTAAAAGGGGGCGTGGCAAGCCCCTAACCCTCTCCAGCGACGTGCGCCGCGACGATCCCCGTCTCCATCATGCGATTGTTTCCATCGTGTTCTCAGCCGCTGCGGTAGAGGCGGGACTGAATCTGTATCTCACAGCTCCCGTTCTGCTACTCGCGGATGAAGGTGAGAGGCGGTTCTTCGGGCTGCTCGCCAGCAAGTACGCCCGGCTCAATGTTCCGCAGAAGCTAGCGTTTGTTCAGGAGACATGCCTGGCGTTGGAAGAGAGCCTTACGCGAAAGATCAGGGAACTATTCAACCGACGGAATGAACTCGTCCACGCTCTTCCTAGGTACTCCGAAGCCTATTACGTCGTGGACTGGCCAGAAGAGCCGGCGGCGCCATCCGGAACCCGGATGGCGCGGGAGCGGGGTCCCAAGTACCTTGCCGGGCCGTCAGCATTTGCGAAAAAGCCCGTGCTGACAACGTTCTGCGGTCCTTCTTCTGACGACCTTGAAAAGGCGTTTGAGTACTACGACGCGGCCGTCGAGTTACTCGATCGGCTACCGTTGTCCCTGCCCGAAAGACAGGACTAGATACCTCCAAGTGCGCATGTTGAGTCCGGCCCCATACCCGCGCCGGAGTTCCCGCCGAACGCCACGCGGCGTCAGGCCTCCGCCAGCATGCGGGCAAGCGTGTCCGGCTCCGGGTGGTCGATGCCGAGCGCGTCCAGGTAGTGGATAATGTCCGCCCGGTGGTGAACGTCGTGCTCGAGATGGCCGAAGGCGAGCCAGTGCCCCTTGGCGCGGACCGTGCTGCCTTGCACTGGCACCGCGTGCTCGCGTGAGAGAAGCGCGGGATCTGACAAGAAGG
>JBBITS010000060.1:0-232 GCA_037440665.1 Chloroflexota bacterium | reverse complement strand
GCCTGGAGAAGATCGGGCGACTGCTGGCCGTCTTGGACGATCGTCTGCATCAAGAAGTGGCGGCCGATGCAGATGTGCAGGGCGATGCCCCGGAAGTTCCACAGCCCATGCCCTGGGCTCCACTCGATCTTGTCGTCCGGGACGAGATCGAACAGCTCGATGAATTCCTCGTTGATGCGCGCCCACAGAGGCGTGATATCGAGTGGCGCAAAGGGCGGATTGTTCATGGCGT
>JBBITS010000059.1:8275-12122 GCA_037440665.1 Chloroflexota bacterium | reverse complement strand
ATCACCCTCAACCGCCCTGATAAGCGCAACGCCCTCAACACGGCCCTTCGCGACGAGGTGCGCGCCGCCCTCGAAGAGCTGGAGGCCGACGACGCCATCAGCGTCGTCATCATCACCGGCGCCGGACCCGTCTTCTGCGCCGGGTTCGACACATCCGAGTTCGCGACGTCGTCGCCAGCCGAGGTCTTCTTCGGCGAGTCAGCGGTCCGCTACCACCACAAGCTGCAGACGTTCCGCAAGCCGATCATTGCTGCCGTGAATGGTCCGGCCATGGGCGGCGGCTTCGACATCGCCGTGCTCTGCGACGTGCGCATCGCCGCCGAGGACGCGGCGTTCGGCCACCCGGAGATCAAGTTCGGCGCCCCTGCCCTTTTCGGGCCGTTGGCGGCCATCGTCGGCGGCGGCACGGCGCGGGACCTTTGCCTCAGCGGACGCCGCATCGACGCCGCCGAGTCCCTGCGCATCGGCCTCGTATCGAAGGTCGTGCCGACGGCGCAACTCCTCGACGAAGCGAAGGCCTTCGCCCGCGTCATCGCCGAGGCGCCGCTGCAGACGCTCATGGGCATGAAGCAGTCCATCGTCGAGATCGCCGCCTGGAAGTTCCCGGAGCCGTAGCCGACGATTTCGCCCCAACCCGCGTCGGGCGCTATGATGCGCCGGTTCGCGGCGCCGCGAATCTGATGCATGGCTAACTTGAACCGTAAGGTGAGCGATGGACCCTAACGGCTACACGGAAGCGCAGCTTCACATCCAGCGCACCGTGCGCGACTTCGCCCGCAAGGAGGTCGCTCCCGGCGCCGAGGAGCGCGACCGCGAGTCGCGCTTCGACTACGACCTCTACCGGAAGCTGGGCGACCTCGGCCTGCCCGGCATGGTCTTCCGCGAGGAGTTCGGCGGCAGCGACGCCGATAGCCTGTCATTCTGTCTGGCGCTGGAGGAGCTGAGCCACGTCGACATGTCGCTCACTCTCACGATGTGGGTCGGCGTGCAGGGAGCGCAGTCGATGGCGCGCGGCAGCGACGAGCAGGTCGCGGCCTGGCGCGAGCCCTACATCCTGCCCACGGTCCGGGGCGAGATCGTGAGCGCGGGCGCCATCACAGAGCCCGACGCGGGGTCGGACACGGCCGCCATCAAGACACGCGCCGTGCTCGATGGCGGCGAATGGGTCATCAACGGCAGCAAGATATTCATCTCCAACGCCGGTCTCGACAACTGCGCTTTCGTCATGGTCCTGTGCCGCACCGACGAGGGGTTTGGTCTCATCATCGTCCCGCGCGGCACGCCTGGCTTCAGACTGAGCGCGCCGCTGCGCAAGATGGGCCTGCGCTCGTCCGACACGCGCGAGCTGTCGTTCGAGGACTGCCGCGTGCCGGAGATGAACCTGCTGGGCGAGCGCGGCAGCGGACGCCAGGCGGTGGTCGCCGGCGGCTTTCACATCACCCGTCTGTACCTGGCGTCGCAGGCCGTCGGCCTGGCCGCCGAGTGCCTGGACCTGTCGCTGGCGCACGCGAAGAGCCGCGTCGCTTTCAAGCACCCCATCGCGCGATTCCAGTACGTGCAGGGGATGCTGGTCGACATGGCGCTGGGCATCGAGGCCGGGCGTCTTCTGCGCGACAAGGCGGCGCGCATGCACGACGGTCGCCTGCCCTACGCGAAGGAAGCGGCGATGGCCAAGCTGTTCTGCACCGAGATGGCGAAGCGCGCCGCCGACGCCGCCGTGCAGATATTCGGCGGCATGGGGTACATGGACGAGACGCCCGTCTCACGCTACTACCGCGACATCCGCGCGACGACCATCGCCGAGGGCACCAGCGAGATCCAGAAGCACATCATCGCCCGCGAGATGGGCTGCTTCGACTAGCCGCTACACGGGCGCTCCCGGCGCCACCAGAGGCCACGGACGCGTCCGCTCCATGACCAGCGCCAGGTCCAGCAGCAACGCCTCTTCGTGACGACGCGCGTACGCCTGAAGGCCGATGGGCAGCCCGCTCTTTGACAGCCCCGCCGGGATCGAAATCGCCGGGTAGCCCGAGATGCTGCCTGGGATGGTGAGCGCGCCGCCGTTCCACGGCGCGACCTCTACCTCGCCGACCATGCGCGGCATCGGCCCCTCGGCCGCGAACGGCTCCGTCGGCGAGACAGCGCAGAACAGGACGTCGATCCTGTTGAACAGGTCGGCCATCGCTTCGTTCATCTCGACGCGGAAGTCGTCGACTTTCGCCGCGTGCCAGGCGCGGTAGTGCTCGGCGAACTCCATACCCACCCGGATTTCGAATGTCAGGTCGTCCTTGCAGTCGGGCCAGTAGCCCTTGAGATCGGCGACCAACGATGGCAAGCCGGCGCGTGCCCAGGCCGACCCGTTCTCGGGAAGCTTCACGGGCACGTCGACGATCGCCAGCCCCGCGGCTTCCGCCAGCGCCTCCGCCGCCTCGCGGACGATGGCCGCGACCTCCGGATGCACGACGGCGTTGCCAAGGTCGGGCGCGATGGCTGCGCGCAGGCCCTTGAGTTCGTGTGTACCCAGGCCCGCTTCCCAGCCGTCTACGCGCGGCAGGCTCATCGGATCGCGCGGGTCGTAGCCGTTGGTGACGTCGTACCAGCGCGCGGTGTCGCGGACGCTGCGGCTCACGGTCCCGCGCAGACCAGTGAGCTGGCCGAACTTAGCCCGCGGACCGCGAGGTATGCGACCAAACGTCCCCTTCAGTCCCACGAGGCCCGTGTACGACGCCGGCAGCCGGATGGAGCCGCCGCCGTCGCTCGCCGTCGCCAGCGGCACGAGCCCGCCGACCGGCGTGCGCTCCAGGTTCCACGGGTTGCGCGTGGTGCCGTGGAGCTTCGTGCTGGTGTACGCGACGAGGCCGAACTCCGGCGCCGCCGACTTGCCGATGATGACGGCTCCAGCCGCGCGCAGGCGCGCCGTCTGCGTGCAGTCCTCGGTCGCAATGTTGTCCTTGTAGACGATGGAGCCGTGGGTTGTCGGCATGCCGACTGCGTCCTCAAGGTCCTTGACCAGCGTAGGGACGCCCGCGAACGGACCGGGGTCCTCCCCGCGCTTGACCTGCCGATCGATCTCTTCGGCTCGCCGGCGCGCCCCCTCAGCATCGAGATAGACGACGGCGTTGAGCGCCGACCGGCTGATGGCGTCGAGCGAAGCTTCGAGAGCGTCGGCTGCGCGGACCTCGCCCCTGCGGATGGCGTTGGCGAGGGAACAGGCGTCGTCAAGCCAGGGCTTCATGGCGAACCTCCATGTCGCTGCGAATCTGGAACGGCGGGGACAAGGCTGATTCTACGCGGCGCGGGCCGTTCTCGTCACCCTCTGCGGCGGTCTGGGTGGCGCGCCCCTGCCCTCCCCGACTAGACTTGTCCCGCGCGCCTCACCAGGAGGCGCTGCGAGGCGCCGGACATGAGCTACGAAACCCTGCTGGTGGAACGCGACGGCGCGGTGGCAACCGTGCGCCTGAACCGCCCGGAGAAGCGCAACGCCATCAACCGCCAGATGCACCTCGACCTGCAAGCGCTCTGCCGCGAACTGGTGGAGGACGCCGCGACGCGCGTCGTGATCCTGACCGGCGAAGGCGACGCCTTCTCGTCGGGAGCGGACCGCAGCGAGTGGGGCGACCCCGGGCCAGACGACGAGCTGGCCTTCCGGCGCGCGGCGGGCATCGGCGCGCGGACGTCGGCCGCGCTCGAAGGCTTGGACCAGATCACCATCGCCGCCGTCCACGGCTACGCCATCGGGGGAGCGGTGGTGTTCGCGCTGTGCTGCGATCTGCGCGTGGCCGGCCAGTCAGCCTGGTTCTCCATCCCCGAGGTCGAGCTGAACCTCCCGCTCACGTGGCAGGCCATC
>JBBITS010000059.1:6385-8265 GCA_037440665.1 Chloroflexota bacterium | reverse complement strand
AGCTGTGCATCCCCCTGACGTGGAACGCGCTGCCTCGCTTGGTCCGCGTGGTCGGACACGCCCGCGCCCTGGAGTTGACGGCGCTTTGCGAGCGCTTCGGCGCGGAAGAAGCGCATCAGTGGGGTCTCGTGACTCACCTCGCTCCCGGCGGCGGAGAGCTGGCCGTGGCGCGTGACCTCGCCGCTCGCATTGTCGCCAAACCTGCCCTCCCGGTGGCCCTCACCAAGGCCACCATCCGGGCGCTGCGCAGAGCGACCGAAATGGGCGACGCTACATATAGCGACGCCGACCTCTTGCTCTACACACGGCTCATGGGACAGAGGACGGAGCGCCGGAGCGGCCAGTCCCCCTGACGAAGCTGCGACGCCCGCGGGCCGGAGGAGGGGCGAACGAGTGGCGGGCGTGCTATAAATTACGCAGGTGGCAGCGTAGCTCAGTGGTAGAGCAGGGGACTCATAAGCCCTTGGTCGGGGGTTCGAATCCCTCCGCTGCTACCAGAACCGGAATCGAGCGCCCGATAAGCGGGCGCTTTCTTATCGCTGCCGGCGGCAGGGAAACTTTCGCTGCGGAACGGACGCTCATATGGGCGCGGCAACGGCCGTGCTGAGCCCGGCTACGGGTTCTCCATCACCTCACGGAAGGCCGGCACGAGGGCATCGCGACGGTCGCGAACCGTGGCCGCTTCGAGCGTCAGAAGGTACTTCTCGAGCTGCGCCCGGCGCAATTCCTTAAGCCGGACCTTCCCTTCGGCCACGCTATCGCCCAGCGCCAGAATAAGCGCCTCGCGCAGCGGCGTGTCGCGCCTGAGGTCCGCCGCCATCATGACTTCGCCGCGGTTGAGCCAGTTGTTCACCTGTGGACGGCGCGAGAGGTCGGTCTGCAGGTAGTACTTCAGGTGCTCGATTCCGTACGCCAGGTGGCGGCGCAGGTCGCGCGCCGTCATCTCCATCAACTGCCGGTCGGCTTGCGACCGCGCGAGGATGTCCGAGCGCTCCATCAGCGCAAGGTTGAACGACGTCCGCAGGACGTTGGCGTACACCACGTACTCGGTGAACTTGAACGCCCCGGCGATGGCCCGGTTCAAGAAGCCGGGGCTCTCGATTCCCAGGGCGCCGCCGTTTACCAGCGCCCGCTTCCGGAACGCCTCGGTGTGGCGCGCCAGATCGAACGTCTGCGTCGAGAGGAAGAGCTTGACCTCGTGGTAGCCGTAGGAGATCTCCTTGAACCAGCCCATCAGCGTCTGGTTGGCGTTGTACGCCTGCTCCGAGAGGTGGGTGAAAATCTGATCGAGCGCCAGTTCAACGTGCTCCGGTAGCGGCTCGATGGCGCCCCAGGATATCTGCGTAGCCGCCGACCAGCGGTCGCGGATGGCGGCCTCGTAAAGGTCGGCGCAGTTGTCGGCCCAGACCTCGGATTTCTCGTAGATGGTGTAGGGCGCGGGCAGGCCCATGTCGTCCGAGGGCCACGAACCGCGCGGCGTGTCGTTCTGATAGGGCCAGCGATCGGGCGCCCAGCCGTAGGAGCCAACGTCGGCCATTTTCAGTGTGAATCCCTCTTCGCCGAAGTGTGGCCGGGGCGGCCTCTCAGTCGGCACTTTCGCCCAGCTTATGTCGAGAGGCGGAAACTGGAATTGGGGCGCATCCTGCGCCGCGGCCGCCGTCTGTTCCTGCGTGTCGGGAAGTAGGTTCTGATCCGCCATCATGCCTTCCATTCCCGGGGCGAGCCCGATGCCAGACGCCGCCGCCGTTTGGTGTTACTCCTGGTGCGCGGCGCTAGTTGCGCGCCGGTTCGAGCATCATCCGCATCATGGGCGCCATCCGCTCGCGGCGGTCGCTGAGGCCCACGACGTCGAGGGCCGTCTGCACGTGGCGGCGCCGCTC
>JBBITS010000059.1:3589-6375 GCA_037440665.1 Chloroflexota bacterium | reverse complement strand
GTACTCGTTGACCTGCCGCCTGCGGATAGCCAGCAACTTCCGGTAACCCTCGTTGAGTTGCGTCTCGCTGGTGCCGCCGCCGAGGAGGATAGCCAGAGCCTCGCCCGTAGACCCGCCGCCGGTGAGGCCAGCCTGAGCTGAACCCGCGCCGAGAAGGCCTTCCATGCGGTCGAGGTAGGTGTGAATCTCCTCCCGGCGCTCGGGCTCGTGATCCAGCAAATACTTGAGGTGCATGACGCCAAATGCGACGTGCCGGCTCTCGTCCTGCGCCGCGAGACGGAAGATGCGCTTGTCGACCTCGCTCTGGGCGATGAGCTCGCCCATGCGGAACATGGACTGGACGAAGCCCTCGCCCACCAGGTGCAGCGTCGCCGTCATCTCCGTGAAGTTCTGCGCGGTCAGCAGGCCTACGGCGCCGGGTCCCGCCTGCAGCAGACCGATGCCGTTGGCCAGCGCGCGCTTGCGGAAGACATCGAGGTGACGCGCCTCGTCCATGATCTGGCTCGCCAGGTAGAGGCCGACCTCGAAATACTCACCGCTGATGTTGGGCGCGTACATGCCCGGCACATCGCCCGCGATGAACTCGACCTGCGTCAGGAACGTGCAGAGCTGCGACATCGCCAGCTCCAGGTTTTCGTCCAGCTCGGGCATTTCGTGCCAAGGGATGTCGGTGGCCGAACTCCACTGGCGCTGCACCGCCTCCTCGTAAAGCATGGCCGCCGACTCGGCCCACGCCTCGGCCTTCACCTGCCAGTGAGCGCCGCGATGCTGGGCGTCGGGCCGGGGCGCGGAGCCGCGCAGCCGTCCACTCTGGTTCGTTGTGCGGTCGGGAACGTCGCCGTACGAACCGACGGCGATCTCCTCGAGGGTCAGGCCCCGCTTGCCCACTTTGACGGCCAGCCCGCGGTCCCTCGCCGGCTTCTCGAGCCAGGAGAGGTCGAGGTCTTCGCCGCCAGACTCACGGCGCAACTGTTCCAGGATGTCGGGACTCATTCGGTGTGCTCCTCTCCGGCCCGCCCGCCCCGCCGGCTCCGGCCGGCCAGTAGGGGCGCGAGACGAGGCTTATTCTAGCAGTTGCTTGGTTCCTTTGGCTATAGGGCTTCTGCATCAGTCCCAAGGCGTCTGCCCTATCTACAAGGATCACGGCCCTGGGGAACGGCTCGGCTACACTGCGCGCGTGGACGTTCCGGCCATCGTGGTCGTCGTGGCGGGCGCGGCCGCAGCCGTGCTGCTCGCGACCGCTCTCGCCGCCTGGCTCGCGCTGCGCTGGGCCCGACGCCATCCTCTGGCGAGCCGGGCGCTGGCCTTGCCGGGGCGCCGCAAGCTCTCCCTCGCCCGCCAGCTCCTGGCCCGGAACGACGTGCCGCTGGCGGCTAAACTCATCCTGCCCGCCCTCGTCCTCTACCTCGCCCTGCCTTTTGACATCATTCCCGACTTCATCCCCGTCCTGGGCTACGCCGACGACGTCCTGATCATCGTCGGGGCGCTGATCATCCTGATGCGGCTCATTCCCGCGTCAGTGCTCGAAGACGCCATCAAGCGCGAAGAGGCGCGGGCCGGGCGCCAGGAACCGCGCGCTGGCTAGCGCCAACGGCTCGCCCGCGTATACTTGAAGCCCAATGCGGCAGCGTTACCACTTCGACGGAGCCCTGACGCCTCAGTCAGAGACATACGTCTACCTGCCCTTCGAGCT
The DNA here is from genome assembly GCA_037440665.1 of Chloroflexota bacterium. Taxonomy (GTDB): domain Bacteria; phylum Chloroflexota; class Dehalococcoidia; order DSTF01; family JACRBR01; genus DATLZC01. The sequence continues at coordinate 4,682 of JBBITS010000059.1, read as the reverse complement.
GCCGCAGGGAGCCCGGCGCATCGAGGTGGCCTACCAGTTCGAGGACCGCACGCTGGGCGACCCCGACAGCCGCGCCAACGTCGTGGATATCGGCATCTTTGACCCGCGCGGTCACGAGTTCCTAGGCGATGGCTTCCGGGGCTGGAGCGGCGGCGCGCGCCGTCAGTTCTTCATCGCCGAGCGCGAGGCGACGCCCGGGTATCTGCCGGGCGCGCTGCAGCCGGGCTTCTGGAACATCATCCTGGGCAAGGCCGAGCTATACGACCCCTCGTGCCGGTACTGGGTCGACGTCAACGTCGAGGTCGATCTGGATCACGACGGCTCGCCCTGTGAAGCGCTTCGAGATGGCCGCATCCTGCCGGTACGCACGCCGAAGACGTCGCCCGCGCGCTGGTGGAAGGGTGACCTGCACACGCACACGGTGCATTCCGACGGCAGCAACACCGTCGCCGAGCTGGCAGCGCAGGCGCGCGAGCGCGGCCTCAGCTTCTTCGCCGTCACCGACCACAACACCAGCAGCCACGTCCCCGACGTCCTCGCGGCTTCGGGCCCGGACCTTCTGATCTTCCCGGGTGAGGAGGTCACCACCTACAGGGGCCACGCCAACGTCTGGGGCTTCCCGTCGTGGACGGACTTCCGCTGCGACGACACGGAGCAGGTGCGGCGACTGATGGAACTCGTGCACGAGAAGGGCGGGTTCTTCTCGCCCAACCACCCGAAGCAGCATGGACCGCCGTGGCTGTTCACCGAGCTGCGCGGCTACGGCTTCATGGAGGTCTGGGGCGCACCGTGGCGATGGTTCAACTGGGAGTCGCTGGAGTTCTGGCTGAAGCATCTCGACGAAGGCCGCCGGGTGACCGCCGTCGGCGGCAGCGACACCCACGCCATTCCCCCCGCGGCGCGGACGCAGCCCAACGGCCTCGGCGAGCCCTGTACGTGGGTGCGCGCTCCGGGGCCGCTGGACGAGCCGGAGGTACTCGACGCCCTCGCTCGCGGCCACGTCTTCGTGTCCGAGAGCTTCGATGGGCCGTTCCTGGAACTGACCGCCGACACCAACGACACGGCCTCGGGGCTGGCCAGGGAGCTGGGGGTC
>JBBITS010000059.1:3002-3579 GCA_037440665.1 Chloroflexota bacterium | reverse complement strand
AGCTTCGGCGTCATGATGGGCGACGTCATCGAGCCGCTGCCGGGCGGGAGCATCCGCATTCGGCTGCGGTACCGGGGGCCGGAAGAGAAGCGTCTGATCCTCTACCGCAACCGCGACGTCTTCTGGGAAGGCCGCGCGCCCGTGGAGGACCACGTCGAGGAGTTCAGCGTGCCCGTGGAGGATCGCACGTACCTGCGGGCCGAGGCCGTGGGCTTCCGCGGCCGTCCGGAGCGCGGCGAGGTTGTGCACGCCCTTACCAATCCCATATACGTCGGAGACTGGATCGCCCAGGGGCCTGGAGGCGCGGTATGAGCGGCGAAAACAAGAAGTGGACCATCGCCGTCGTGTCCCACACCCATTGGGACCGGGAGTGGTACTTGCCGTTCCAGTCGTTCCGGCTGCGCCTGGTGGGTCTGCTGGACGATCTGCTGGACCTGCTGGACCGCGACCCCGAGTACCGCTTCTTCATGATGGACGGCCACACCATCCCGCTGGAGGACTACCTGGACGTCCGCCCGGAACGCCGGGCCGACCTCGAGCGCGTGATCCAGGAGGGGCGCCTCCTTATCGGGCCGTG
>JBBITS010000059.1:0-2949 GCA_037440665.1 Chloroflexota bacterium | reverse complement strand
CAACATCGTGCGAGGCCATCGCGTGGCGGCGACCTTCGGGCCGGTGATGAAGGTGGGATACATCCCCGATCCCTTTGGCCAGATCGCGCACATGCCGGCGATCCTGCGGGGGTTCGGCCTCGACCGCGCGACGATGTGGCGCGGCGCCGACGAGTCGCTGCGTCACACGGAGTTCGTCTGGCGCTCGCCCGACGGCAGCGAGGTGCTGACGGTCCACAAGCCGGGTGGCTACGGCATCGGCGCGCACCTGCCGGTGGCGAAAGACGACCTCATGTCCCGGCTGCGAGCGGCGCGTCAGACGCTCGAGCCTCGCGCGACAACGCCATACCTGTTGTTGATGAACGGCAGTGACCATCTGCCGGCGCAGCAAGATCTATCTGAGATTATCCGCACTGCCAACCGCGAGTTCGACGACGCCGTTCTCGTGCACACCAGCCTGCCCCGGTTCTTCGACGACGTCGAGCGGGAGCTGGGCGGCCGCGACGGGCTGTACGTCCACGAAGGAGAGTTCCGTAGCGGGCAGCGCGCGCACCTTCTACCCGGCGTCCTCTCGGCGCGGATGTGGATCAAGCAGCGCAACCAGCGGTGCGAAGACCTGCTGGCGCTCTGGGCCGAGCCGCTCTCGACGTGGATGTCGCTGCTGCGCAGGCGCCTGCCGCCGGAGTGGAACGAACCCCTGCCCTCCCGGACCGCACACATGCCCTTCCCTACCGAGCCGGAATCCCTGAAGTCGCTGACCGACCGGGGGTGGCGCTACCTGTTCGAAAACCAGCCTCACGATTCCATCTGCGGCTGCTCTGTAGATCAGGTGCACGACGAGATGGCGGCGCGCTACGACGAGGCGGAGCAGATCGGCGAGGAGATCGCCGCTCACGCCATGCGGTTCATCGGCGCTCTGGCGGCGCAGACCGAGGCCGTCCTGGTATTCAATCCGCAGTTCGGACCGCGAGCCGACGTCGCGACCTTCACCGCCCGCCTGCGCGAGGGCCAGGTCCCGGTGGCGCTGGTAGCGCCCGGCGGCGAGCGTATTCCCGCGCAACTCCTTGGCGAACCGCGTCGGCGCGAGTTCGGGCCCTACGCCTACGATGAGGCCGACGTCGCGTTCGCAGCCGCCAGCGTGCCGGGCTACGGCTTCCGCGCGTACGCCATCGAGTACGGCGACGCGACGCCGTTCCAGCCCGACGGCGTCCGGACCATCGAGAACGAATTCCTGCGGGTCGAAGCCAGCGCCACGGACGGCACGCTGACTGTGACCGACCTCCGCGATGGGCGCGTGTACGGCGGCCTCAACCGCTTCGCCGACGGCGGCGATCGCGGCGACGAGTACAACTACTGCACGCCCGGGAACGACCGGTTTGTCGATTCGCCGTTGACCGCTCCTGTCATCCGGCGCATCGAGGCCGGCCCTGCGCGTCAGACCCTCGAGATCGCCCTCACCTACCGCCTGCCCCGTGAACTGACTGCAGACCGTCGCGACCGCAGCGACGCCACGGTCGACGTTCCCATCCGCGCGCTCGTGTCGCTGACCACTGGCGTGCCGCGCGTGGACATCCACACCGAGATCGACAACCCCGCTAAGGACCACCGACTGCGCGCGCTGTTCCCGGCGGATATCGAGACGAAGGTAGCGCACGCCGACCAGCACTTCGGCGTCGTACGGCGCGCCATCGCCCTGCCGGAGTGGGACCCGGCGACCTGGAGCGAGGAGCCGATGGGGACGCAGCCGCAGAAGTCGTTCATAGACGTCAACGACGGCGCGCGCGGCCTGATGATCGCCAACCGCGGCCTGCCGGAGTACGAGGTGATGCCCGGTCCGTCTGCCAAGGACGGCGTCACCATCGCCCTCACACTTCTGCGCTGCGTCGGCTGGCTCTCGCGCTCCGACCTGACGTCGCGGCGCGGCGGCGCCGGGCCGGAGCTGGAGTCGCCCGGCGCGCAGATGATAGGCAGTTGGTCGTTCGACTACGCCGTCATTCCTCACGCTGGAGGCTGGGAGCAGGCGTACTGCCTGGCACACTGGTTCCGGACGCCCTTGAGGGCGCGCTGGAACCGAGGTGGGTCGGGCCTGCTCGGCAACGAAGGCTCGATCCTGGACCTCCAGGGCGATGGCCTGGTGGCGACGGTTATCAAGATGGCAGAGGACGGAGACGGCGTCGTGGTCCGCGTGTACAACACGCTGGACACCGAGACCAGCGGCAGCGTCGCCCTGCGCGAGGCCTTTGACCGCGCGTGGTTCGTGAATATGAACGAAGAGCCGCTGTCCGAAGCCGCGCTGTCCGGCGGCCGCGTGCCGTTGAAGCTGCGGCGCAACGAGATAGTCACCCTCAAATTCCAGACGGCCCTGGGAGCCCCGTGACGCCATGACCACTGCGGACGTTCTGATCGTCGAGCGCCCCAGCGAGGGCGTCGTCCTCGTGCGGTTCAACCGGCCCGACAAGCGCAACGCGTTCAACCGCGAGCTGTCGACGGCCGTTGCGCGGCTGATGGATAGCCTCGAAAGCGACGCGGACGCTCTGTGCGTCGTCCTCACCGGCGCTGGCGAGGCGTTCTGCGCCGGCGCCGACATGAGCGAGGCGCTGGATCATCTAGAGGGCGGCGGGCGCGGCGACGCCATGGCGCAGGCCGTCGCGCGGGTCGGCCGCTTCCCGCGCCCGGTGATCGCGGCCGTGAACGGCTACGCCTTCGGCGGCGGCGCCGCGCTGGCGACCGTGTGCGACATCCGTCTGGCCTCGGAGCGAGCTTCGTTCCGCTTTCCGGGCGCGGCCTACGGCCTGGTCGTTGGAGGCAGCCAGCTCCCCCGGCTCATCGGCCCCGCACACGCCAAAGAGCTGCTCCTGACCGCGCGCGTGATCGAAGCGGCCGAGGCCGAACGCATCGGGCTGGTGAACCGCCTCGTACCCCACGAGCGACTGTTGGACGAAGCCATCGCCTGCGCCTCAGCGCGAGCGT
>JBBITS010000058.1:0-12253 GCA_037440665.1 Chloroflexota bacterium | reverse complement strand
TCCCTGACCGCCCTGATAACCCTGGCGCCGCTCTCGCGCCTGGCGCCGGGAGCCCTGCGCGCGCAGACGCGTCTAGAGTTGGCCCTGACCCTGTCCAGCCAGGCCAGATTGGCGGCGATTCTCTCGGCTCTTGCCATCTCTTCCTCGCGTTCCACGAACCACTGCCCGCCGATTCGTTCGCCCCGGAACTTGCCGCTGCGCAGGTTGCGCCGCACCTGTTCTTCGGAGAGCCCGTAAGCGACTGCCGTTTCCCGCACGGTCAGCCGTCCACCCATCACGGACGGACTCGGTTCGTACCTGTCAGAGTCCATGTCGTCGCATGCTACAACATCCCGGCGGCCGCGTCAAGCCCCCTGGTCCCTGCCCTATTCCCACTCGATGGTACCCGGTGGTTTGGACGTGATGTCGTAGACGACCCGGTTCACGCCGGGCACTTCGTTAACGATGCGCGAGGAGATGCGCGCCAGCAGGTCGTACGGCAGGCGCGCCCAGTCCGCCGTCATGGCGTCCTGCGCCTGCACCGCCCGCAGGGCCACCACGTGGCCGTAGGTCCGGAAATCGCCCTGCACTCCTACGGACCTCGCGCCGGTGAGAACCGCGAACGACTGCCACAGGTCGTAGTAGAGCTTCGCCTTCTTGATCTCGTCCATCACGACCCAGTCGGCAGCCCGCAGGATGTCCAGCTTCTCACGGGTGACCTCGCCCAGCACGCGGATGGCCAGGCCCGGTCCGGGGAACGGCTGCCGGTAGACCATCTCTTCCGGCAAGCCGAGAGCGAGGCCGGCCTGCCGCACTTCGTCCTTGAACAGGTATCGCAGCGGCTCCACCAGCTCGAAGGTCAGTTCCTTGGGCAGCCCACCCACATTGTGGTGCGTCTTGATCTTCGCGGCCGCCCCGTCCTTGGTCGCGCTCTCGATGACGTCTGGGTACGTCGTGCCCTGGGCGATGAAATCCACGCGCCCGATCTTATCGGCTTCCTCCTCGAATACGCGGATGAACGTCTCGCCGACGATCTTGCGTTTGTCTTCGGGGTCGACTACGCCCGCCAGATTCCTCAGGAAGCGTTCCGAGGCGTCGACGTGGATGAGGTTCATCTTCATGTGACGGCGGAACGTGTCCACCACGCGCTCCGCCTCCTGCAGCCGCAGGAGGCCGTTGTCGACGAAGATGCAGGTGAGCTGGTCGCCCACCGCCCGGTAGACCAGCGTGGCGGCCACAGCCGAATCGACGCCGCCCGACAGGGCACAGATGACGCGGCCGGAGCCCACCTGCGCCCGGATGGAGTTGATGGTGTCGGCGATGAAGTTGCCGGACGTCCAGTCCCCTCTCAGCCCGCAGACGAGCTTCAGGAAGTTGTCCAGCAACTGCTTGCCGTTGGGTGTGTGGACGACCTCCGGGTGAAACTGAATGCCCACCAGCCCGCGGTCGCTCGCCATGGCCGCCACGGGCGAATTATCGCTGTAGGCGAGCGACCGGAACCCCGGTGGCAACTCGACGATGCGGTCGCCGTGGCTCATCCAGACGGGCATCGACGCCGGCAGACCCTCGAACAGAGGCGAGGCGTCGCCCTGGTGCACGACCGCGTGCCCGTACTCACGGCGGTCCGAGGGCGCCACCCGGCCCCCGAGCTGGTGCGCCAGCAACTGCATGCCGTAGCAGATGCCCAGCACGGGCAGCCCGCTTTCGAAAACGTACGAAGGCGCCGACGGGGCGCCTTCCTCGTACACGCTCGCCGGGCCGCCGGAAAGGATGAAGGCGCGTGGCCGCAGCCGCATCACCTCCTCCTCCGAAGCGTCCCAAGGCAGAAGTTCGCAGTAGACGTTGCACTCCCGCACGCGGCGGGCGATGAGCATGCTGTACTGCGAGCCGAAGTCTAGGATTACGACCGTCTCCGGCTTGGCCGGAGCCTCGACCGCGCCCGCCGGCGCTTCGCCGACGCGCTCGCGGGCGATCTCCAGGTATGTGCCGACCTCAACGTCGCCAGTCGTCGGTACCCGGTGGGTCTCGGCAGCGCTGACGGGGCTTTCTGGCTGTTCGCCGGTCATGTAGTGTTCGAGGGAAGAACGCGGTTCCTCAGGATAGGCTGAGCGTAGCAACGGCCGGATGGGCCGTCAAGCGCGCCCGCAAAACGGATGCGCCTGTGGCACGGATCGTTCGCGACGACCTCGACGGCATGACGGCAGCGGTGGAGGCCCTGCGGCGGGGCGGCTGCGTCATCTTCCCCACCGACACGGTGTACGGCGTCGGAGCCGCCGCCGAGAGCGACGAAGCCTGCGAGCGTTTGTTTGAACTCAAGCGTCGCGAGCAGCAGAAGGCCATGCCCATTCTGCTGGCGTCGGCGGCCGACCTCCCCCTCGTGGCGGCCGACGTGCCCGAAAGCGCGCGCAGGCTGGCGCGACGGTTCTGGCCGGGCGGCCTCACGCTGGTGTTCGCGCGCAAGCCCGACTTCCACTCGGCGGCCCTCGCCGGGGGCGACAGCGTCGCCGTGCGCATCCCCGACCATCTGGGCGCGCGGGCGCTGATCAACGCCGCCGGCGGCCTCCTCGCCGTCACGAGCGCCAACGTCTCCGGCAATCCGAGCCCCGTCACCGCGCAGGAGGCGGCGGCTCAACTCCCCGGCGCGGACGTGGTAGTGGACGGCGGACCCTGCCCCGGTGGCGTCGAATCGACCGTGGTGGACGTAACGGTCGATCCGCCGCGCATCATCCGCGTGGGCGCCATTCCAGCGGAGCGGATCGAGGAGGCCTTGAGGGGCTAGCCCCGGTCGAACTAAGGCAGATAGCGCGCGTGGACGCTCAGGATGTCGTCTAAGAACGCCTCGGCGGCGCGAGCGCTGTGCACGATCGGATCAAGGAGCAGCGCCTGCATCGCGAGGTCGCGCGAGCCCTGGACCGCGGCGTCTACAGCGAGCTTCTGTATCTCCACCTCGGTCTGCACCATCGCGACGACGGCGCCAGGAAGCTCGCCCACGCTCTCGCCGCGCGCCTTGCCCGACGCGATAACGCCGGGAACCTCGACCGCCGCGTCCCGCGAGACGTTGGCAATGAGGCCGTCGTCGTTGGGGACGATGAACGACGGCTTGCGCGCCTTGCGCCCGGACACGACATCGGCCATGATGCGTCCGGCCGACAGGTTCACCCGCGCTTCGTGCGAAGGACGCTGCAGCAGCGGCTCGACAGGCTTCGCTCCGGCCGCCCACGCCTCGACGTTCGCCCAACCGGCGTCCTTGCGCTGCGCGAAGCCCTCGAAGTCGTAGCCGTCCGTGCCGATCATCTCGGCGGCGAACGCCAGATGCTCCCCCACGTGGTTGTCGCCGGTGGTGGGGAAGATGCCGAAGCGGTCATACAGGTAGCGGCACAGCCTCCACTCCTCGGGAGGGAGTTCCCCCAGACGTTCGCGGAACTCCGGCTCCAGGTCCGTCCCCATGGCGGCGTCGCAGATGGACATCGTCCACGTGAAGTGGTTGACGCCCGCGGCGCGCAGCTCGACGTCGTCCAGACCGCGGCCGAGGACGCGCTCGGCCATCCACAGCGCGGTGTTCGCCACGCCGTGACACAGACCGATAGCCTGCACGCCTGTGTACCTGCGGATCGCTAGGCACACGCGGTTCTCGGGGTTGGTGTAGTTGAGAAGCAGCGCGTCCGGCGCCAGCCGTTCGACGTCGCGCGCGATGGAGAGCGTCAGCGGTATCGAGCGCAACGTGTGCGACAGACCGCCGGGTCCAGCGTTTTCGCTCAGCACCGATGGAAACCCGTGCTTAAGCGCCAGCTCGTGGTCCAGCTTCCACGTACGCTCCCGGTCCACGGCCACCGACGTCACGACGAACGTCGCGCCCGGCAGGGCTTCTGCTCGATCCGTCGTCGCGGTGACGTTGATCCGCAGATCCGACGCCTCGTTCAGCCGCCCGGCGAACTGACGTATGGTGTCCAGACGCGCAGCGTCCAAGTCGACCAGCGCCAGGTCCGCGCCCTCCAGCTCCCGTTGCTGGAACACATCGCGCAGGAGTTCGACGCCGAACACGGAGCTGCCTACGCCGATCGCGACGATCTTCGTCATCCGGTGTTCTCCCATCCAAGCATCGCTACCGGCGAGGCTTGACCTCCCACGTGATCTCCCAGTCCGGGTTGAGGTTGATGATCTCGAGCATCCGCTCGATGTCCTCGCGATCCCAGCGGACCTGCTGGAACGTCGCTGGGGCGATGCAGAACCGCTGGCCGCCCACGCCGATGGCGTCGATCTTCGCGCCGCGCAGGTCGGCTCCGGTCAAGTCCGCGCGATGGAACGACGCGCCGCGGATGTCGGCGTCGCGAAGGTCGCAGTCGCGCAAGTCGGTGGAGTTGAAGCGGGCGTCGCGCAGATTGCAGCCGCGCAGATTCGCCCCAGCCATCTTCGCCGACTGCAGACGCACGCCGGCGAGGTCGCGGCCAGATAAATCCGCACCCTCCAGATCGATGGCGACGTCCTCGTTGGCGCGGACGAAAGCGTTAACGGCCTTCACTCCCTGGTCGATCAGCGCCAGATGCTCAGGGTTTGCCATTGCCCTACCCTCACGTTCCTTACTCAACGTTTCCGCCGGCCACGCGTCCAACAGCGCAGCCACGCCCGGCAGTTCCTTTCCCTCCAAGAACTCCAGCGAAGCACCGCCCCCCGTCGAGACATGCGAGAAGCGTCCGGCGAGCCCCGCAGCCTCCACCAGCGCCACCGTCTCCCCGCCGCCGACGATGGTCGTGGCATCCGACTCCGCCAGCGCCCGAGCTATCGCCTTCGATCCTCCAGCGAACGCCTCCCACTCGGCGACGCCCAGAGGCCCGTTCCAGATGATCGTCTTCATGCCTCTCAGTACGTCCACGTACACTCTCACCGTCGCCGGTCCCACGTCCATGATGCGCCAGCCCTGCTCGACAGCGTCCACAGACACCGTTCGGGCGTTCGCGCGCTCGTCGAAAGCATCGGCAATGACGACGTCCGAAGGCAGCAGGAGGCGCACACCACACTCGGCCGCCCTCTTCATGATGGCGCGCGCGGTGTCGAGCTGGTCGTCCTCCACCAAGGAGTCGCCGACCGCCTTGCCCTGGGCCTTGAGGAACGTACTTGCCATGCCGCCGCCTATGAGGATTATGTCCACTTTCGACAGGAGATTACGCAGCACGCCGATTTTCGAGCTGATCTTGGCCCCGCCGATAATGGCCGCGACCGGGCGGTCGGGATTCGTCACGGCGCGATCGAGATAGTCGATCTCCTTCTCCATAAGGAACCCCGCGACTGCAGGCAGGTACACCGTCACGCCAGCCGTCGACGCGTGAGCGCGGTGCGCGGCGCCGAAGGCGTCGTTGACGTAGACATCGGCGAGCGCCGCGAGTTGCTGCGCGAACTCTGGGTCGTTGGCCTCCTCCTCGGCGTGGAAGCGGAGGTTCTCCAGCAGCAGCACTTGCCCCGCATCGAGCGCCTTGACGGCCGCCTCGACCTCCGGACCCACGCAGTCGGACGCCGTCTGCACCGGCGCGCCCAGAAGTTCGGCCAGACGGTCGGCGACGGGCTTCAGCCGCAGATCGTCTTTCACGTGCCCATCGGGCCGGCCGAGGTGCGAGCAGAGGATTACCCTCGCGCCCTGCTCCCTCAGGTACGCGATGGTCGGCAGGGCCGCGCGAATGCGCGTGTCGTCGAGCACGGTGCGCGTGGCCTTATCGAGGGGCACGTTGAAGTCCACACGAACGAGCGCGCGCTTGCCCCGGACATCGACATCCCGCACCGTCTTCTTCCGCATGCGCTCCCTTCCCTCGGTTGCCGTTCTAGCGCGGTCGGCGCGCGAAGTGGGCCGCCAGCGCTCCCAGGTCACCCAGCGGTCCGTCGCGCAGGTCCAGCCCTTCAATCGCGGCCAGCGCCTCCTCGGCGTACCCGGCGGCCGCCGCCTCTGCCTCTTCGCGAGCGCGAGCGCGTTCGAGGATCGCCACGATCTCGTCGAACGCTTCCCGCTTCAGGCGCGGCGCAGCGTACAGCTCGCGCAGCCGCGCGCGCTCGGCGGGCGATGCGCTCTCCATTGTGTGCACTATCGGATACGTCTTCTTGCGCGCCCGGATGTCTTCGCCCGTCGCCTTACCCGTGTCCTTCGGATCGCCCCAGATGCCCAGGACATCGTCGCGCACCTGGAAGGCCAGGCCCAGAAGGCGTCCGGCCTCGCGGAACGCAGCGATGGCGCGTTCGCCTCCCCCACCCACCAGCGCGCCGATGGCTGCCGACGCCGCCATGAGGGCCGCCGTCTTGCCGCCGATCATGGCCAGATACGCCTCGCGCGGAACCGAAGGCTCGTCCTCGTAGGAGATATCCAGGAACTGCCCCTCGCAGAGGCGCAGCGTGGCTTCGTCCAGAAGGCCGATTGCCCCGACGACGACTTCCGGCGGTGCGCCCGCGCCGGCCAAGCGCAGCATCTCCTGATGTGCCAGCGCGTATAGACCGTCGCCGACGTTGATGGCCTGCGCCTGGCCCCAGAGGTTCCATACCGTGTCCCGCCCATGGCGCTTTGGACTGGCATCCTGGATGTCGTCGTGGACCAGGGTGAAGTTGTGCAGGAACTCGACGCCGGCCGCAGCGGGCACGGCGCGCTTCCAGTCGCCGCCGACGGCCTCGCAGCTCAGCAGGCACAACGCCGGACGCAGGAGCTTGCCGCCGCGTCCCACAGCCGGGTTACCGCTGGCGTCTTCCCAACCAAGGTGGTAGCGCATGGCGGCGTACAGGGGCAGACGCCGGTCGCGCAGCGCAGCCTGCATTGCCTCGCGAACCGCCGGGCGGTAGCGCTCGACGATGGCATCGACGCGCTCCCCGATGCCCGACGCAGCGAAGGATGCGCTCATGAGGACGTCGAAGGCTCAACTCTGCGAGAGGAGCTGCGCTCTCGCTCCGCTTCCAGTGCAGCGATCTTGTCCACCCGCCGCTGGTGGCGCCCGCCCTGGAACTTCGCCGATAGGTACGCGTCGAGGATGTCGACTGCCACTCCCTGACCGGTGCACCAGCCGCCGAGGCAGACGACGTTGGCGTTGTTGTGCTCGCGGGACCGGCGGGCGTCGAAGGTGTCGTGGCACAGCGCCGCGCGGATCCCCGGCACCTTGTTGGCGGCGATGCTCATCCCGACGCCGTTGCTGCAGATGAGGACGCCGGCGTCGAACTGGCCGCCCGCGACGCCCTCGCCGACCAGCTTAGCGAAGTCGGGATAGTCCACCGACTCCTCGCCTTGAGCGCCGAAATCGGTGACGGCGTGGCCACGGGTCGCCAGGTGCTCCTTGACGAACTCCTTGAGCCGGAACCCGGCGTGGTCGGAACCGACGGCGATGCGCATGGGTCTAGGCGTCCTCCGGCGTGGGGCGCGATGACGTTCGGAGTGTACCACCGCCTGCGGCCGTGGGCACAGACCACAGTCACGCTCTCCCCCGGTTTCCCGCCGTCTCCGCGTTCCGTACAATGGCCGCCGTGGAGCTTGACCTCCTTCGCCAGCTCGCCGTCCCGAACGACACCAAGATCGTCCTCTGCGTCATCGACGGCCTGGGGGGAATGCCGCATCCCGAGACGGGGCGGTCCGAGCTGGAAGCCGCCAACATCCCCCACCTCGACCTGATGGCGAAGGAGTCACTCTGCGGCCTGACCATGCCCGTTGGCTACGGCATCACGCCGGGCTCCGGCCCCGGCCACCTGTCGCTGTTCGGCTACGACCCCCTGAAGTACACCGCCGGCCGGGGGGTTCTGGAGGCCCTGGGCGTCGACTTCGACCTTCAGCCCTCCGACGTCGCCGCGCGGGGGAACTTCTGCACACTGGACCCGCAGGGGAACATCTCCGACCGGCGCGCCGGCCGCCTGCCGACCGAGGAGAGCGCCGCCCTCTGCGAGCGGTTGCGATCTATCAAACTGCCGGGCGCCCAGGTGTTCGTCCAGCCGGTGCGCGAGCATCGGTTCTTGCTCGTCCTGCGGGGAGAAGGTCTTGGAGACCGCGTACCAGACACCGATCCCCAGCGCGAAGGCGTTCCGCCTCTGCCTGCCAAGGGTCTGGACAAGGCGTCGCGGCGCACGGCCGAGCTGGTCAACCGCTGGGTCGAGGAGGCGCGCGCCATCCTCGCCACGGAGGAACGAGCGAACGGCGTGACGCTGCGGGGCTTCGCCCGGCGGCCGGACATGCCGGCCATCGGCGACGTCTGCCGCTTCCGCGCCGCTGCCATCGCCGTCTACCCCATGTACCGCGGCCTCGCCAAGCTCGTCGGCATGATCGTGCTGCCGACCGGGTCCACCTTCGAGGACGAAGTGGCGACGCTGCGCGAGCGCTGGGATGACTTCGACTTCTTCTTCATTCATTACAAGTACGCGGACAGCGCGGGTGAGGACGGCAGCTTCGAGGGGAAGATGGCGGCGCTGGAGCGCTTCGACCAGCATCTGCCCGATCTGCTCGCGCTCGACGCCGATGTCCTGATGATCGCAGGCGATCACGCGACGCCCTCCGTGCTGGCCAGCCACTCGTGGCATCCGGTGCCCTTCATGATGCGCGTTCGGCGCTTCGCTGGGGCCTCGCATCAGACCACCGGCTTCAACGAGCGCGAGTGCCGTCACGGCGCGCTCGGCATATTCCCGGCCGTTGAAGCGCTGCCTCTGGCGATGGCCAACGCTGGCCGCCTGACCAAGTACGGAGCGTGACGTCATGACGCGAACTCCTTTCATCGCCGGCAACTGGAAGATGAACCCCGCCAGCGGCGCCGAAGCGGCGCGCCTGCTCGCCGAGGTGCGACAGCGCGTCGAAGGCATCGACGGCGTGGAGAAGGGGGTCTTCCCTCCGGCGCTGTACCTGCAGACCGCCCGCGAAGCACTGGATGGCAGCGCCATCGTCGTCGGCGCGCAGAACTGCCACTGGGAGGAGAAGGGCGCGTTCACCGGGGAACTGAGTCCGCTGATGCTGCGGGAGATCGTGGACTGGGTCATCATCGGTCATTCAGAGCGGCGGCAGTACTTCGGCGAGACTGACGAGAGCGTGAACCGGCGCGTCCGCGCGGCGCTGGCCGCCGGACTTCGCGTCATCATGTGCATCGGCGAGACAGGCGAAGAGCGCGCTCAGGGCCGCACCAACGAGGTGCTCATCCGCCAGGTACGGCGCGGCCTCGACGGCGTCGACATCCCGGACGACTTCGTGATCGCCTACGAGCCAGTGTGGGCCATCGGCACCGGCGTCGCCGCCACAGGCGATCAGGCCAACGAGGCCATCGGCCTCATTCGTGAGGACGTCGGCTATCTCTACGGCGCGGAGAAGGCGCAGAGGGTCCGCATCCAGTACGGCGGCAGCGTGACCCCGGAGAACGTCGCCGAATTCCTGGGGCAGTCCGAGGTGGACGGCGCGCTGGTCGGCGGTGCGTCGCTGAAGGCCGATGCCTTCGCCGCCATTATCGAGGGCGCGGCGGCCGTCGCAGCGTCGCGCGCGGGGCGGTGACTTCCGGCATCCGGCGGCTCGTCACTATCGTCGGAGCGACCGCCACAGGGAAGAGCGACCTCGCCGCGCGCCTGGCCGAACGCTTCGGTGGCGAGATCGTCAACGCCGACCCGCAGCTCGCCTACCGCGGCATGGACGTCGGGACCGCGAAGCCTTCGCCGGAAATCCGCGCCCGCGTCCCGCACCACCTCATCGACGTCCTCGACCCGGATGGAACGATGACGCTGGGCGCGTACCTCGACCTCGCGCACGAGGCGATGGAGGATATCTTGGCACGCGGCAGGATCGTCTGGCTCGTAGGCGGCACAGGCCAGTACGTCTGGTCGGTGGTCGAGGGCTGGCGCGTGCCGCGTGTGCCTCCACAGCCGGACCTCCGTCGCGAGCTGGAGACGCTGGGCCCCGACGCCCTGGAGCGCGAGCTGCGCCGCGTCGACCCCGCGTCGGCCGAGCGCATCGACGCCCGCAACGTCCGCCGCATCATCCGCGCGCTGGAGGTGTACCGCGTCACCGGCCGGCCGCTGAGCGAGTGGGCCACAAAGCGCCCGCCGGGCTTCACGTCGCTGATCATCGGCCTCTGGCTCGACCGCGACGAGCTGTACCGCCGCATCGACACCCGCGTGGACGCGATGATCAACTCGGGCCTGGAGCGCGAGGTCCGCGACCTGCTGGCGCGCGGGTACTCGTGCGACCTGCCCGCCATGCGCAGCATCGGCTACAAGGAGATGTGCGCGGCGATCGAGGGCCGCCTGACGCTCGCCGAGGCGGCGGAGCGCATCAAGACGGAGACGCACCGCCTTTCGCGCCACCAGCGTAACTGGTTCCGCCGCGCTGACCCGCGCATCACCTGGATCGACGTGACCGCGCGCGACCCCCTCGACGAGGCGGGGTCGGCCATCGAACGAAGCGGCCTTCTAGCGTCGTAAACCTAGGGAACGCGGGCGCGCCGCGTTGCCAGCGCCAAGACCGTTTGGCTAAGCTTTTCATCAAAGAATGCGCGCTAAGTGTCTGGCAGCCCGCTGATGCCTCCAATTCAGGGTCTCGACCGCGTTCTCGCCCGCGTCCAGAAGCCCGCCCGCTACATGGGCGGCGAATGGAACGTCATCGTCCGCGACTGGGATGCCGCCCGCGCGCGCTTCGTCCTCGCCTACCCTGATCTGTACGACATCGGCATGTCGAACCTCGGCCTCGGCATCCTGTACGACATCCTGAACCGCACCGAAGGAGCGCTCGCCGAGCGCGTGTACGCGCCGTGGATAGACATGGAAGCCGAGCTGCGCGGCGAAGGAATACCTCTGTTCTCTCTCGAATCGCGCCGGCCGCTGGGCGAGTTCGATGTCATCGGCTTCAGCCTGAGCTACGAGAGCACGTACACCAACGTCCTCAACATGCTCGACCTCGCCGGCCTGCCTGTGCGCGCCGAGGAACGCGACGAGCGTCACCCTCTGGTCATCGCCGGCGGCTCCGGCGCCCTCAACCCCGATGCTCTCGCCGACTTCGTCGACGCCTTCGCGCTTGGCGACGGCGAGGAGGCGGTGGTGGACCTGGCGCGTGTCATCATCGACTGGAAATCCCAAGGCGGCGGCCCGAAGAAGGACCTGCTGCGCAGGCTAGCCGACATTCCAGGCGTGTACGTGCCGTCGCTCTACGACGTCGCGTACAACGGCGACGGGACCGTCGCGGCCGTCACGCCCAACGACCAGGCGGCGCCGCCGCGGGTTCACAAGCGCTTCGTCCAGACGCTGCCTCCGGCGCCGGTGAGCCCTATCGTCCCGTTCCTGCAGACGGTGCACGACCGCGCGGCCATCGAGATCCAGCGCGGCTGCACGCAGGGCTGCCGCTTCTGTCAGGCCGGGATCATCTACCGCCCTCGGCTGGAGCGATCGCCGGACGAAGTCGTCGCGACGGCGAAGGAGCTGTTCCATAACACCGGCTACGACGAGCTGTCGCTGGTTTCGTTGAGCACGACCGACCACTCGCGGATCGTGGAGATGGTCGACCGGCTGCGCGGGGAGTTCGGCGACGGCATCACCATCTCCCTTCCGTCGATGCGCGTCGACAGCTTCTCGGTGCGCATCGCGCAGGCGGTGTCGAGCCGGGGCAAGAGCGGCATAACCTTCGCCCCGGAGGCAGGAACCGAGCGCCTGCGCTTCCACATCAACAAGCAGGTGAAGGACGACGACCTCTACCAGGCCGTCGAGAGCGCCTTCGCGCAGGGCTGGACCAGCGTAAAGATGTACTTCATGGTCGGCCTGCCCACCGAGACCATGGACGACATCGACGGCATCGCCACGCTCGCCAAGAACGTGCGCGACATCGGCCGCCGCCACCACGGCGGGCGCGCCCGCGTGCGCGTTTCGACCTCGAACTTCATCCCGAAGGCCCACACGCCTTTCCAGTGGGGCGTCCAGACGCGGCCCGGCGACCTCCGTCAGCGCCACGACCGGCTTCGCGCTGCGCTCAAGAAAATCGGCGTCGCTTTCTCGTGGGAGGAGCCGGAGCACAGCCTGCTGGAGGCCATGCTGTCGCGGGCGGACCGGCGTTTCGGCCGCGTCATCGAGCGCGCCTGGCGCGCGGGAGCGAAGTTCGACGCCTGGTCGGAGTTCTACGACTGGTCGCGCTGGGAGCAGGCGATGGCCGCCGAGGGTCTGGACCCGTCGTTCTACGCGCACCGCGAGCGCGGCCTGTGGGAGAAGTTCCCGTGGTCGCACATCGACACCGGCGTCAGCGAAGCGTACCTGCGCGGCGAGTGGCTGAAGACGCTGCGCGGCGAGATCACTCCCGACTGCCACAAAGCGCCCT
>JBBITS010000057.1:0-12258 GCA_037440665.1 Chloroflexota bacterium | reverse complement strand
GCCATGCCCGTCACTCCCTCTCGCGTCCCCCGGTTCACACCCTGGCTTTCAGGCGCTCCCGCAGGCCGGTCCACGCGGCGTCGACGCGCGCCCGCAGCTCGTCCACCGTCCCGTTGTTCTCGATGACGACCGCTGCGCCCGTGCGGCGCTCCTCGTTGGTGAGCTGGGCGTCCAGCCGCGCCTCGGCCTGCTCCCGCGAGAGGCCGTTGCGCCCGGCCAGACGCCGGATCGCTATCTCGCGATCCACTTCGGCGACCCACACCTCGTCGACAAGGTCGTGCCAGCCGGCCTCGATCAGCACCGCAGCCTCCAACACGACGACACCCGCGCCCTTCGACCGCTCTTCCTCGATGCGCCGCCGCGCCAGCTCGCGCAGCGCGGGCCACACGATGGCTTCGAGCCTCTTGCGCGCGCCGGGATCGCCGAAGACCTTGCCGCCCAGCGCCTTGCGGTCGATCTCGCCGTCGGCGCCGACGACTTCAGGACCGAACTCGGCGACGACCTGGTCGAAGCATTCGGTGCCCGCGCGGTAGGCTTCGTGGCCCAGCCTGTCGGCGTCGATGATGACGGCGCCGCGCTCGGCCAGCAGCGACGAGATGAGGCTCTTGCCGCTGGCGATGCCTCCCGTGAGCCCGATGGCGAAGGTCATGAGCGTTCCGAAGACGAGCGCCGGCGCTCCAGTCCCGGCGGCGGTTCATGATACCGGCCCCCGTCCGAGGCGAACAAGGAAGCTAAGCCCGGCCACCAGGCCGCAAGATCGGCGCTGGTACGCCGGGGCCTTCGCCATCTTGACCCGAAGGTGTACCCTGACCCCGCTATGACCATCCGCGTCGCCGTCAGCGGCAGCGGCCGCATGGGCCGCCAGGTTCTGGAGGCCGTCGCAGCCGCGCCGGACATGGAGCCCGTAGCCGTCATCGAGGCCATGCAGCCCGAAGGTACGGCCTCGCTGCCCGGAGGGGGCAGCGTGCCGATGGGGCCCGACCCCGCCGCCATCTTCGCCCGCACGAAGCCGGACGTGGCCGTCGACTTCACCATCGCCGACTGGACGCCGAAGCTGGCGCGCGCCTCTCTAGACGCCGGCGTCCGTCCGGTTATCGGCACAACAGGCCTGAGCGAAGGCTTCCTCGACGAACTCGACGCGCTGGCGCACGAAAAGGGCCTCGGCGCGGTGGTCGCCTCCAACTTCGCCATCGGCGCCGTGCTGATGATTCACATGGCGCGCATGGCGTCCCGGTTCTTCGACCACGCGGAGATCATCGAGCTGCACCACGATCAGAAGATCGACGCGCCCTCGGGCACGGCGCTGACGACCGCGCGCGAGATGCTGGCGGCACGCGGCGCGCCCTTTACGCACCCGAAGACCGAGAAGGAGCCGCTGCCCGGCGCGCGCGGCGGCCAGCTCGACGGCGTGACCATCCACAGCGTGCGTCTGCCCGGCCTCGTCGCGCACCAGGAGGTGATCTTCGGCGGCCTCGGGCAGACGCTGAGCATTCGCCACGACACCACCGGACGCGAGTCGTTCATGCCGGGCGTGCTGCTAGCGGTGCGCGAAGTGATGCGCCGGACTGGTCTCGTTCGCGGCCTCGACGCGCTGATCGGTCTGAAGGAGTAGGAGGGGAAACGATGCCCGTCGACATCCGCGTCGACCCGGTCTGCGGGATGGCCGTCCCGCCCGGCGAAGCCACCGGCAAGTCGCAGTTCGGCGAGTGGGTGTACTACTTCTGCTCCGCCCGCTGCAAAGAGGACTTCGACGCCGACCCGGTGAAGTACCTGCTGAAGAAGTAGGCGCGTTCCCTGGCCGTGTCTCCGGCAGCCATTGTCATTCCGAGTCCTTCCGAAGGAAGGATGAAGCCGTGCGCCACGCTGAAGCGTGGCCTTCATTTTCGCTGAGAACGATTCAGCCAGACCCGTTCAGCGCCTGGAATCCAACGCCCCTCGCAATGAAGGCCACCTTCCAAGGTGGCCGTCACGTTAGGCATGCCGGGCGCCACGCTGAAGCGCGGCCTTCATTTTCGCTGCAGAGGACTGACGCGTGTCTTAGTGATGTCCTTCGTGGGGAGCCGGCTGCTCCGGCGGAGGGGGAACGCGTCCCGTGGCCAGACGGACGAGGTAGCCCAAAAGCCCGATGAGCATCCCGCCGGCGACGCCCACCGCTGTCCAGATCATTACTTCGACCCGCGTGTCGTCGGGGGCGACGCCGCCCTCGGCGGCCGACGCCAGCGCTGGAGCCAGACCCAGCGCTGCCGCCGCGGCTGACGCGACAACTTTCCTCGACGTCACCGCCTCCAACATCGCCGGAACTCTAGCATCCGGGCGGCTTACGGGCGAGTGACGCTGCTCACGAACTCCAGGCGCCGCACCAGGTCCTCGAGCTGGTCGGCGGCGTAGTAGTGCACCACCAGCTTGCCCCCGCGGCGTCCATGACGCACCGTGACCCGCGTGCCCAGCGCCGCCTCCAGACGACGCTCGATCTCGGCGATCTCCGGTGCTTTCGCGCGCTCGCGGCGCGGCGCGTCCTCGACGGCGCCGCCAGCCGGTTTCCGGCTCAGCGCCTCGGTGGCGCGCACGGTCAGGTGCTCGCTCACCACCTGCTGCCACAGGCGCTGACGCTCCGCCGCGTCGTCTACCGCCAGCAGGGCGCGCGCGTGGCCCTCGGTGATCTCGCCGCGCGCGAGGCTGCCGCGGATCTCCTCGCCGAGCTGCAGCAGGCGCACGGTGTTGGCGACGGCCGCCCGGCTGCGGCCCACGCGCCGCGCGATCTCCTCCTGCGTCAGCCCGAAGTCATCGTGCAGGCGCTGAAAGGCCGAGGCCTCCTCGAGCGGGTTGAGGTCCGCCCGCTGCAGGTTCTCGACCAGCGCCAGCTCCAGCAGCTCGCGCCCCGCGGCTTCCTTCACCACCACCGGCACCTTGCTCAGGCCGGCCTCGCGCGCCGCCCGCAGCCGCCGTTCGCCGGCTATGAGCTGGTACGTGCCGGGCGCGGCGCTATTGCGGCTCACCAGCAGCGGCTGAATCACACCGTGCTGCCGGATGCTCTCCGTAAGGCCGGCTAGTTCGTCAGGATCCATCCTCAGGCGGGGCTGCTGAGGGTTGGGCACCACCAGGTCGACGTCGACCTCCTCGATCCCCTCGGAGGCGGACGTCCTCGGAATGAGGGCGGACAGGCCCCGTCCAAGTCCTGGCTTGGGATGGCTCACGCGGCAACCTCCTCTCGCTCCAACAACTCGGCCGCCAGTTGGTCATAGGCCCTGGCAGCCGCCGATCGCGGGTCATAGGCGCAGAGCGGCAGGCCGTGGCTCGGCGCTTCGCTCACGCGCACGTTGCGAGGAATGACCGTAGCTAGCGTGCTTGGGAAGTGCTTCCGCACCTCGTCCACCACCTGCTGCGACAGGTTGGTGCGGGCGTCGTACATGGTCAGCAGCAGGCCGGCGACGCGCAGACGCGAGTTCAGGTGGCGCCGCACCAGGTCCACCGTGTTCACCAAGTGGCCCAGGCCCTCCAGCGCAAGGTACTCGCACTGCACCGGCACCAGCACCTGGTCCGCCGCCGCCAGCGCGTTGACCGTCAGCAGGCCCAGCGACGGCGGGCAATCGACGAAGACGTAGTCGTACTGGCCGGCGATGCCCTCGATGGCGCGGCGCAGGCGGAACTCGCGCGCCATCATCGGCACCAGCTCGACTTCCGCGCCGGCGAGGTCGGACCGCGAAGGGATGATCCAGAGGCCCGGCTGGCCTGTCTCGCGCACCAGGCCTGCGGCCTCTTGTCCCTCGATCAGGAGTTCGTACGTGCCTAGACCGGAGTTTTCGACGCCCAGGCCAGACGTGGCGTTGGCCTGCGGGTCGAGATCCACGATCAGGACGCGGCGGCCCCGGAGTCCCAGCGCGGCCCCCAGATTGATGGCCGTCGTCGTCTTGCCGACGCCTCCCTTCTGGTTGGCCACCGCTATGATCCGGCTCACTTCGGGTGCACCTCTGGATAGCGCTCGATCCTGTCCTCGACCTGCTCGCGCGTCGGTATGGCCTCCGTGCCGAAGCCGCCCACGGAGAGGCTCGCGGCCGCTGAGCCGAACACAGTCGCCTCGGCGACTGACCCGGTCTCCCGATACCGCACGAGAAAGGCCGCAGCGAAGACGTCGCCCGCGCCCGTGGGGTCTACGTCGTCCTCGGGGAACGCGTCCATCTCCAGCCAGTGGCCATCCGCGTGCACGCTAACACCACGGTGCGCGCGCGTAACGGCGACGATGGGGACTTCGCCGACCCACATCTCGATCTGGGACGGATCGGGTTCGACGTCTTCATCGCTCACGAAGAGCGCCCCCGCGCCGCGCCAGAAGGGCTCGCCGCCCTTCCAGGCCACGCGGCGGACATGCCCTGCGGGATCGACCTCGCGCAGCCAGCCCTGGGCCGATACGCCTACGATTGCAGCGCGCATGTGAGCGGCCAGGCCCGGCGGCGCTTCGCCGCACACGGGCCCAACGAGGACGATGGGCGCGGCGCGCCACGTCCGCGGGACGTCCTCCAGCGTCAGCGGCTCCGCCTGCTCAGGAACTTCCTGACGGCGCTGGCCATCGACGTACGTGTTGCGGAAACAGGTGGTTCCGTCATCCCGGCGGCAGACTTCAACACCGGGGAGCAGGCGATCGAGTTCGACGCTGGTTCCGGCGATGGTGACAACGCCTGCCGTCAGGCCGAGGCGCTGCGCCTGAACCGCTGCGTAGGTCACGGTGCCTCCGAGCCTCCAGCCACCGGGCGCCAGATCCTTTACAACGTGTCCCACGGCGACGAACTCGGGTACGTCCATCCGCCGCCGCTAGCGCTTCAACGTGATGCTGACCTTGCGGCTCTCCCCTTCTCCGAGGCTCGCCGTCATCACCTTCGGGTCCTGCGCCAGCGCAAGGTGCACGATGCGGCGTTCGTTCGCCGGCATCGGCTCCAGCGTCACCGAGCGGCCCGATTCCTTAACCCTGGCCGCCATGCGCAGGGCCAGCTTCCGCAGCGAGTCCTCACGGCGGCGACGATAGCCCTCTACGTCGACCGCGAAGATCGACTTCGCGCCCAACTTGCGGCCGGCGATCAGGTTCACCACGTACTGCAGGGAGCCCAGCGTCTCGCCGCGGCGCCCGATGAGAATGCCGAGGTCATCGCCGGTCACGTCGAGCACGGCCTTCACCATGCCGACGCCGTCGCCAGGCGTCTCGGGAGCGCGCGCCGTCACTTCCGCGTCGACGCCCATCAGCCGCAGGAGATCGCGCAGCGTGGTGACGGCGAAGTCGGTGTCCTCGCCCGCCGGGCCCTCGGCCGAGGCGAGCGGCGTCACGCGCACGCGCGCGGGTTCGCCGCCGATGCCGAGGATGCCGCCGCGGCCCTCGCTCAGCACCTCGACGGCCACCTGGTCGCGGGTCAGGCCCAGGTCGCTCAGCGCCGCCTCCAGCGCCTCGTCGATGGTCTTACCGCTTGCCTCGACGCCTGCCATGCCTTCTCCTCCGGCCTTCCCGGCCACCGGGCGGCCCCGCGCTCTCTCGCTCCTCTGCGACAGGGGCCGGTTTCGGCTTGCGCGCCGGCTCCGGCCCCGCCATCGAAAGGCTGAAGATGTTACGCCAGTTCATGTCCCGTCCCAGCAGGAAATACTGCATCGCGACGCTGATGACGGCGGTGACAATCCAGTATACGCCGAGGCCGCTGGGCGTCACGAACGAGATGTAGCCGAACATCAAGGGCATCATCCACTGCATCGTCTGGTTCATAGACTGCTGCTGCGGGTCCATGCTCTGCGTTGGCGGCGTCATGATCTTCTGCTGCACCCAGAACGACGCCGTCACCAGCACCGAGATGATGATGTCGGGCTGGCCCAGGTTCAACCCCAAGAAGTGCTCGTTCAGGGGTGCCGCGTCGCGCAGGTACGACCACGGGTACAGGTCCTGGGACAGGTTCACGAACGCCTCTGGCGTCGAACTGAGGGTGTTGCGGATGGACTGGTACAGGGCGAACCAGATGGGCATCTGGACGAGCATGCCGAACAGGCACCCCGCCGGGTTCACGCCTTCCTCCCGGTAGAGCTTCATCGTCTCTTCCGAGCGGCGGCGCGGGTCGGTGTACTTCTTCTGGATCTCCATCAGCTTCGGCTGCAGCGCCGACAGCTTCTTCGACGACTTGATCTGGTTTGCCGTGAGCGGCCACGTCACTACCCGCATAATGAGGGTGAAGGCGATGATGGCGAGGCCGTAGCTGCCGAACAGGAGCTGCGTCAGCAGCACCAGGAAGTTCGACATCGGGTCTACCAGCAGCATGTCCCACAGGGCGCCCATCAGTCGGATCCTCCTGTGGGAGTAGGTTCAGCGACGGCCACGGGCGTGCCCACTTCCTTCGGCAGCCCCACTGCTTGCTGCGAGCCGTCCGCCGGGTCGAACGTGACCAGGCGGTTCTCCGTCGTCGCGATCAGCACCTGGCCTTCGGCGGTGAAGGCCAGATCGGCGAGCACGCGCTCGCCCAGCTCCACCGGCGTCCTCACTTCGGCCCCCGTCTGCGGGTCGAGGACCGCCACGCGCCCGGCGCGGCTAGCCACCACCAGCGCGTCAGGCGTCAGGAGGGGCGACGACCGCACGGGCGCGCCCGCGTGGTAGCGCCACTTCTCGGCTCCGGTCGCTGCGTCCAATGCGTACACACGGCCATCGAGGCTGCCGGCATAGACCGTGCCGCTCTCGACCACCGGCGTGCCCCAGAACCAGTTCCCGGCGCTGAACGACCACAGCACGCCCCCGTTGGCCACGTCGAGGGCGTAGAGCTTGCTGTCGAGAGCGGGCACGTACAGCGTCGAGCCCGAAAGGGCGGGCGTCCCCGCTATGCCCGCTCCGGCGTCGAAGCGCCAGCGCTCGCGGCCGTCCCGCCGTTCGAGGGCATACAGCCGCCCTTCAAGCGAAGCGACGATGACCGTGTCGCTGGTGATGACCGGCGTGGCCCACACGCGGTCGCCGGCGTCGAAAACCCAGCGCTGCTCGCTGAGATCAGCGGTAAGGGCGTAGACGCGGCCGGAGCCGTCGCCGAAGTAGACTTCGTCGCCCTTCACGGCGACGCCGCCCACCACTTCGCCCTTCGTCTTGAACAGGCCGTCGATGGCGCCGTCCTCGACCCGGAGGCGGTAGACCGCCTCGTTGTACGCCGGCACGTACACGTAGTCGGCGCTCTCATCGAGGGCGGTGTTGCCGTAGAGAGCGACGAGCTTGACGTCCTTGCGCTGGTCCTTCGCCGGGAAGACCCAGGCCGCCGAGCCGTCCTCATTGAGCGCCACCAGACGGTCGTCGCGCCCGGCGATCAGCAGATCGCCCGCCTCCAGGGGGGCGGTCCAGCCATCGGGGCGGGCGATGCGGCTGCAAGCGGCGGCCGCGAAGCTGAGGGCCAGCAGCGCGGCCAGGACAGCGGCGGGGGAGAGCGCGCGATGCATGAACTCAGCCCGTCCGTTCCGCCGACCGGGGCGGCGTCGGCGCTGTTTCACGTGAAACACGGGCCTGCGAGCGTCCGGAGGGGGCTTCGGGCACCGGGTCGAAACCGCCCGCCCGCAAAGGATGACAGCGGAGGACGCGACGGGCCGCCAGCCAGCTCCCGCGCAGAGCGCCGTGAACTTCGATGGCCTCGCAGGCGTACTGAGAGCAGGTAGGCTGGTAGCGGCAGGCCGGAGGCAGAGAGGGAGAGATGTGACGCTGGTACAAGCGGATGGCGCCCAGCAGCAGTCGCTTCACTCGCTCTTTCCTTCCCGCCGTTCGCCCTTCGGCAGCACGCTCGCCCTCACGAGGAGCCGCGTCATGTCATCCAGCAGTTGGTGATAGCTGGCGCGTACGGCCGCCTTCCGCGCGCTCACGACAATGTCCCACCCGGGTGGCGCGTCCAGCGTCCGCAGACCTTCGCGGAGCCGGCGCTTCACGCGGTTCCGGACGACGGCGCCACCCAGCGCTGTCCCGGCCGCGACACCGAAGCGGGTGACGTCGCGATCGCTGCGGAGCGCCCGCACCACCAGCAGATCGGACGCATAGTGGCGGCCCTTGCGGTACACGGCCGCGAAGTCCTCCCGCCGTCGCAGCCGCTGTTCCCTGCGCATCCGGCAAAGAACCGGCCCCTTTCTGAGAGGGGCCGGCGGCGCTACACGACCGTCAGTTTCTTCCGCCCCTTGAGCCTCCGCTGCCGGAGCACGCGGCGACCTCCGGGCGTGGCCATCCGGGCCATAAACCCGTGCTCGCGCTTGCGGGGTCGCTTCTTGGGCTGGTAGGTGCGCTTGGGCACGGGACAACTCCGTTCTCTCTCCTCAACGCTGCGCCAGTATATGGACGGTGTCCCGCTGCGATCAAGAAAGCGCTCGCCGTTTCACGTGAAACACGCGCGCTGCCCCCGGCCATCTGGTTCCCACCAGCTTGCCGCAGTACCATTGGCGCCGTGGACCTGGGACTGCGCGGCAAAGCGGCCATCGTGGGCGGAGCCAGCCGGGGCATCGGCCGCGCCGTCGCCGACGGCCTGCTAAGAGAGGGCGTCCGCGTCGCCATATGCGCCCGCGGCCGCGAGACGCTGGAAGCCACCGCCGATGAGCTCCGGCGCGCCACCGGCGGCGAGGTTGTCGCCATACCCTGCGACATGCGTCACGAGCAAGACATCCGCAGCTTCGTGGCCGCCGCCGCTCAGGCCTTCGGCCGCCTCGATATCGTCGTCAACAACGCCGGTGGGCCGCCCCTCGGGCGTTTCGAGGACCATGCCGATTCAGTCTGGCAGGCCTCTCTGGAGCAGAACTTTCTGAGCGTAGTGCGGACCGTCCGCGAGGCGCTGCCCCACCTGCTCGCCGCTGGCGGAGGCCGCATCATCAACATCCTTTCGTGGTCGGTGAAGCAGCCGCTGGACGGCCTCATCCTCTCCAACGCCGCCCGTCTGGGCGTCGTCGGCCTCGCCAAGACCCTCTCCAAAGAACTGGGGCCCGACGGCATCACGGTGAACAACGTGTGCCCGGGCTCGACGCTGACCGACCGCTTCCGCCAGCTCGCCGAGGCGCGGGCGAAGGTCTCGGGAACGACGGTCGAGGCCTTCCTAGCCGAGGAGGCGCAGCGCATCCCTCTGCGCCGTCTGGCCGCGCCCGAAGACGTGGCGGCGCTGGCCGTGTTTCTGGCCTCGGAGCAGGCGCGCCACATCACCGGCACGACCATCCAGGTCGACGGCGGACAGACGGCTTCGTCGCTGTAGCGCCGACGGCCGCTTCGCCTTGATTTCCTTCCAGACTGGCGCTATCCTGCCGCCCACTATGAGGGCCGTACGCGCCATCGCCGCCATGTGTTTCTCCGGAAGGCTGCTTGTCCTCCTTCCGCACGATCCGGCGCGCGCGCGACGGGCCGGCCCCGGGTAGTTCCTAGCCACCGAATCAGTTCATCCGAGGCCCGTTGCATCCCGCGCAACGGGCCTCTGGCGTTCCAGGCGCAGAGGCGAAAGGAGGCCAACCATGTTAGAAGGCAAACTCATCCGCCTGCGGGCCATCGAGCCGGAGGACGCGGAGCGCATGACGGCGTGGATGAACGACCGCGAGGTTACGCGCTTTCTCGGCAGCGGTCTCTATCCCATTTCGCTGCTTCAGGAGCGGACCTGGGCAGAGAACGCCGCCAGAAGCAACAGCTTCGAGAATGTCCACCTGGCCATCGAGACTAAGGACACGGGCGAGCACATCGGCAACTGCGGCCTGCATCACACTTCGGCCGAGCACCGCAAGGCCACCCTCGGCATCGTCATCGGCCAGAAGGCCTTCTGGTCGAAGGGCAACGGGACCGACGCCGTGCGCGCCCTGCTGCGTCTGGGATTCGAACGAATGAACCTGCATCGTATCGAGCTGACGGTGCTCGGCTTCAACGAGCGCGCTCAGGCGTGCTACCGCAAGTGCGGCTTCGTCGAGGAGGGCAGGTTCCGCCAAGACCGTTTCGTGGACGGCGCCTATGTCGACACCGTCTTCATGGCCATCCTGCGCGCAGAATGGGAACGCCTGGCCGAGCGTTAGGGGAGC
This sequence comes from Chloroflexota bacterium, assembly GCA_037440665.1. GTDB lineage: Bacteria > Chloroflexota > Dehalococcoidia > DSTF01 > JACRBR01 > DATLZC01. Next base: position 2,244 of record JBBITS010000057.1, on the reverse strand, counting down.
ACCGGCCGCCGAGGAGGCGTCGCTGCTGCCTGACGCCTCCTTTTTCAGCGATTTAGTAGCGACTTCTCCAGTAATGCTATTGACAGGTCAACGCCCCTGGGGATAATCTGTGCTCGTAATCACAATCACAGATACCGCTCGGGCGCGTCCCTCGAAGGAACAGTGCGCCTCGGGCGGGTTGGCATGCCGAATCCCGGGCGGGCGCCTGCCCAAGCCCGGGACCGGGGAACCCGGATGACGGCCGCGCCGGCGGCAAACGGCGGGGCCTTGGGGTGAATCGGGGAATGCGCGTTGGCGCTTGATCCCTGAGGGGCGTGGGCCTTCCGCCCTAACCCGACAGCTAACCCCGGAGGCAGGGAGAAGGTCTGACAGGCATGTCGTTCGGCGCGTAGCCCCTAGAAGGATGGTACCCCGATGAACGTCACCCTGCCTCGGACCTGCCCGCGTTGCCGCGGCTCCATGATCCGCGAGCGTGACTGGTACGGCACGTACAGCACCTGCCTCTGCTGTGGATACGTCCACGAAGCCGTCAGCGCTCCGCCCATCGAGCTTCTGGACGAGGAGAATGGCCACCGCCGCCAGAGACGCCGGCAGCCGTCGCACGGGAAGCTCCGCCTCTAGTCCGCACTACCGAACGTCGCTCACGCCAATAGACGCCCAGCGATGGGCGTTTATTTGCTCTCCAGTCAGATGCTAAGATGGCTCCACTTCAGGAGGTCGCGCTCATGCAAATGCCCGCCGATTGCACCTTCTACGTGCGCCTATCCCTCATGGTCCCAAAACGCGGCTACGCCGACCGCGTCCGCGAACTCAACGACGACCTGCTCGATTTCTTCTCGACGCAGCCCGGTTACGTGCGCGGCTACCGCCTGACCGGCGCCGAACCCGGCGGCCAGGTCGGACGCCTGACCGTCTGGCTCTCCGAGCGCGAGGCGGATCAGACGGCCACCACGCAGCAGGTGCTCTCCCGGCGATCGGAACTCCTCCAGATCATCGAGGAGGATTCCCACGTCGAGCGCTCGTTCTCTGCCTACGACCCCCAGCTTGCCAAGACGGCGGCCTCATGACGAACATCCAGCGGGCGCAGCGGCAGTTCGGCCGCCTCTCCAGCCGCTACGCCAGCAGTCCCATCCACGCCGCCGGCGAGAGCCTGCAGGTGCTGGCAGACTTCGCCGCCGTCCGGCCGGGTGAACTGGCCGTCGATATAGGCACCGGCGCCGGTTTCACGGCGGCGGCGCTCGCCCAGAGCGGCGCCCGCGCCGTCGCCACCGACCCCACCCTCCCGATGCTCCACAGGACGCGGGAACTGGCGCGCGATCGCGGCCTCGCCCTGGCGCTCGCGCTAGCGCAAGGCGAGCGCTTGCCGCTCGCCACGGCGTCGGTCGACGTCGTCGCCTGCCGGCTCGCCTGCCATCACTTCGAAGACCTGCCCACTGCCATCGCCGAGTTCCGCCGCGTCGTCAAGCCCGGCGGGCGCGTGGTCATCGCCGACACCGTCGCGCCCGAGGACGACGCGCTCGCCGTGTGGATGAACGACGTAGAGTTGCGGCGCGACTCGACGCACGTCCGCGACTGGAAGCCGTTAGAATGGCGCGAGCTGCTGGCGTCGCATGGCTTCGACATCGCGCGCGACCACATGGCGAAGAGCCCGCAGGAGTTCGGCGTGTGGGTTCATCGCGCAGGCACGCCGTCCGGCGCCATACCAGCGCTGCGCCACGACTTCGAGAACCCGCCGCCGGGCGCGACCGAGGCGTGGGGTCTGCGCAACGACGGCGGAACCATCACCTGGCACTGGGGCAACTACGTGATGCTCGCCGTCCCGCGCTGAGCGCGGCTAGGCGATCATCCCGATGAACTGTGGATAGTCGGCGCCCAGGATCTCTCGCGAGGGCGCGCCCACCCACTGCTCCAGCACCGTCGCGTACACCTGCCGGAAGTCCACCGTGTACTTAAGGTTGCCTTCGGTGAGGTTGGCGAGCGACGGCGGGTCGCCGTAGAACCCGCCGTTCAGCTTCCCGCCGAGAAGAAACATCGGACCTGCCGCGCCGTGATCCGTCCCGCCGCTGGCGTTCTCTTCGACCCGGCGACCGAATTCCGACCACGTCATCACGAGGACGTCCCGCTCCCGGCCCAGCGCCTGCATGTCGGCGTAGAACGCGGCGAGCGCGTCGCCCAGCGTCTGGAGCAGCGTCGGCTGATCGCGCAACTGGCCGGCGTGCGTGTCGAAGCCGCCGAGCGTCACGT
>JBBITS010000056.1:2629-12302 GCA_037440665.1 Chloroflexota bacterium | reverse complement strand
GACGAGTACCGCAAGCACATCGAGCGCGACGCCGCGCTGGAGCGCCGCTTCCAGCCCGTGCTCGTCGAGGAGCCCACGGTCGAGGAGACCATCGAGATCCTGCGCGGCATCAAGGAGCGCTACGAGGATCACCACAAGCTGACCATCTCGGACGAGGCCCTGAAGGCCGCCGCCGAACTGGCTTCGCGCTACGTGTCCGACCGCTTCCTGCCCGACAAGGCCATCGACCTGGTGGACGAGGCGGCCTCCCGCGTGCGCATCAAGAAGAGCACCACGCCGCCCTCGCTCAAGGAGGCCGTGCGCGGGCTCGAGAGCATCCGCCGCGAGAAGGACGCCGCCATCGCCCAGCAGCAGTACGAGTACGCGGCCGAGCTGCGCGACCGCGAGGTCAAGCTCCAGGACAAGATCGACATTATGGAGAAGGGACTGGCCACGGAGCGCGAGGCCGAGCGCCCCGTCGTGACCGACGAGGACATCGCCGAGGTCGTTTCCATGTGGACCGGCATCCCGGTAGCGCGCATCGCCAGCGAGGAGTCGCTGCGGCTGCTCCAGATGGAGGAGTCGCTGCGTAGCAAGGTCATCGGCCAGGACGAGGCCATCACGGCCATCGCCAAGGCCGTCCGCCGCTCACGCGCTGGTCTCAAGGACCCCAAGCGCCCCATCGGCGTGTTCATGTTCCTGGGCCCGACAGGCGTCGGCAAGACGTACCTGCCGCGAATGCTGGCCGAGTTCATGTTCGGCAGCCAGGAGAACATGATCAAGCTCGACATGTCGGAGTTCATGGAGAAGCACAACGTGTCCCGTCTGGTCGGCGCGCCTCCGGGCTATGTCGGCTACGACGAGGGCGGCCAGCTCACCGACGCCGTCCGCCGCAAGAGCTACTGCCTGATCCTGCTCGACGAGATCGAGAAGGCGCACCCCGACGTGTTCAACATGCTCCTGCAGATCTTCGACGACGGCCACCTGACCGACGCGAAGGGGCGCCGGGTAGACTTCCGCAACACCATCATTGTCATGACAAGCAACGTCGGGTCCGACCTCATCCGCAAGGAGACGGCGCTGGGCTTCAGCGTCAAGACGGAGGAGGCCAAGACGGTCGAGCAGCAATACGAGAAGATGAAGGGCAAGGTTCTGGACGAGTTGAAGCGCGTCTTCAAGCCCGAGTTCCTGAACCGCATCGACTCGACGGTAGTGTTCCACTCGCTGGCCAGGGAGCACATCCGGGTCATCGTCGACCTCCAGCTCAAGGAGGTCGAAAAGAGCCTGCTCATGAAGGGCGTGAGCCTGGAGGTCAGCGACGCCGCCCGCGACTGGCTGGGCGAAAAGGGCTACGACCAGATTTTCGGCGCGCGGCCGCTGCGCCGCGTCATCCAGAACGAGGTCGAGGACCGGCTCTCCGAGGCGCTCCTCGAAGGCCGCTTCCAGCCGGGAGACCGCATCCTCATCGACGTGCAGGGCGAGGATCTCGTGCTCACCAACGTCCCGGAGCCGGCCGCCGTCTGACGGCCGCCAGCGCGCAGAAACGTCACGGGCCCGTCTCAGGCGGGCCCCGTTCTGCTGCCGGGCTTTCACCCTACTCCACCGTCACCGTCTTCGCGAGGTTGCGCGGCTGGTCCACATCGCAACCTCGCCAGAGCGCGATGTGGTACGCGAGAAGCTGTAGCGGCGCGACCGTCAAGATGGGCAGCAGCAGCGAACCCGGACCACCAGGCTCGCCCAGGCGCGGTATCCAGATGACGTCGTCGGCCTTCGACGCCAGCTCGTCGTCTCCCTCGGTCGCCAGCGCGATCACCTTGCCATCACGCGCCTTCACCTGCTCGATGTTCGAGAGCATCTTGTCGCGGGAGCCGTCCTGCACGGCTATGGCCACCACAGGCATCCGCTCGTCGATGAGGGCGATCGGTCCGTGTTTCATCTCGCCCGCCGGGTAGCCCTCGGCGTGGATGTACGAGACCTCTTTGAGCTTCAGCGCGCCCTCCATGGCGACCGGGTACTGCAGACCCCGGCCCAGGAACAGGAAGTGCCCGGCGTGATGATACCGGTGCGCGAGCTGGTCGATCTCGCCCTCGCGCTGGAGCACGCTCCCCAGCAGCGACGGCGCGTGAGCCAGAGGCTCCAGCAGTTCGGCCATGCACGTCTCGCTTGCGATGCCCCGCGCGGCGGCCACGTGGCAGGCCAGCAGATACAGCGCCGCGATGGACGCGGTCAGCGTCTTCGTCGAGGCCACGGCGATCTCCGGCCCGCAGCGCGTGTACACCGTCCCATCGGCGACGCGCGTGCTCTGCGCGCCCGGCGTGTTGCATACCGTGACCTGCAGCGCGCCGAGGCGCTTCGCCTCGTGCATCGCCTCCAGCGTGTCCACCGTCTCGCCTGATTGGGCGACGGAGATCACCAGCGTGTCGGGGCCCAGCACGGCGCCGCGGTAGCGGAACTCCGACGCGTTGTCGGCCTCGGCCGGCAGCCCGGCAATGCGCTCGAAGAACGCCCGGCCGGCCATCGTTGCGTGCATCGACGTGCCCATCCCGAACAGCACGACGCGGCTCACAGCGCGCAGCCGCTCAGGCGCGATGCCAAGGTCCTCCAGATCGACCGACGGAGGCTCGAACAGCGCCCGGCCCCGGATGGTGTCCATCAGGCACTCGGGCTGCTCCATGATCTCTTTGAGCATGAAGTGCTTGTGCGTGCCTTTGGCCGCCGCCACGGGATCGAACGGAACGGTTTGCGCCGTCTTCTCGATGATCTCGCCCTCGGGCGACCAGTAGGTCGCGCCGTCGCACCTGATGCGGGCGACCTCGCCGTCGGTCAGGAAGACGACGGTGCGCGTTTGGGACAGAAGCGCCGGCAGGTCGCTGGCCACGAAGACCTCGTGCTCGCCATACCCCACGACCACGCCGCCCGCGTTGCCCACGCGCGCCACGGCGACGACCCCCGGCTCGCGCCGCGCCATGACGACGATGGCGTGGGCACCCCGGATGCGGCCTATGGCGGCGCGCAGCGAGCCCACCAGGTCTTTCCCGCCATCGAGTTCACGCTCGATCAGGTGGGCCAGCGTCTCGGTGTCCGTCTCGGAGGCGAAGCGATGCCCCTCGGCCTGCAGCTCGCGCTTCAGTTCGAGGAAGTTCTCGACGATGCCGTTGTGGATGACTACTACGTTGCCCGTGCAGTCGACGTGGGGATGAGCGTTGTCGTCGTTGGGGCGGCCGTGGGTCGCCCAGCGCGTGTGGCCGATGCCCGTGGTCCCCGGCGGGTAGACGCCCTCGACGGTAGCGATGAGCCGCGCGAGCTTGCCCGCGCCTTTGACGATGCCGATGGCGCCGTCCGCATCCATGACAGCGATGCCCGCGCTGTCGTACCCCCGGTATTCCAGCTTCTGTAGACCTTCGACCAGGATCGGGCCGGCGTCACGCGTCCCGGCGTAGCCCACGATCCCGCACATGTGCAACTCCCTTCTCGCCGCGCGCCGCCGCTACCGACGTCCAGGGCACGACCAACGGCCGCGTCCTTCCGTAGAAGGACCGTCGCCACGGCTGGCGCTACGCGCAATTCATCTTGCCGATAGGGAGCTGCGGGTTCTCCGCGTGGCGGAGAGCACGCCGGCCGGCCTTTGTCGGGGGCTCTCACCCCCGGTTTGCTCCGACCGTCACGACTGTGCGAGCCGGGAGGCCATCCGCCGAGTTGTTCGATGGGCCTCCACCTCGTCACCCTCTTCCCTTGCCGGAAGGAGGGCCTGGCGCTTCTGTGTTCGCGACAGCTCCCTGCGCTTTCGGTTCGCCGCGCCTCCTTTCTCTGCTCTCCGGATCGACCCTGAGCCGAACCTTGCGGCAACTATACCAGCGCGCGCCCGGCCCGGCCACCGAGGGCCTCGCCGAAGGCGCACTCGCCCTATCGCGGCACCGGCGCCAGTTCCTCCAGCCGCGCCACGACGGCGTCGATGGCGTAGTCGGGAGTAGACGCCCCCGCGGTGACGCCGACGCTCCGGCGGCCCGCGAGCCACGCCGGATCGATCTCCGCTTCGGTCTCGATGTGGTGAGTCTCGACGCCGCGCTCGCGGCACACTTCCGCGAGGTGGTGGGTGTTGGCGCTTTCGCGCCCGCCGACGACGATCATCAGGTCCACTGCCTCGGCCAGTTCCTCGGCCGCCGCCTGCTGGCCCGTCGTGGCGTCGCAGAGCGTGTTGATGACGCGCAGCTCGTGGATACGCTCGCTGTGCATCCGCATCAGCGCCTCGACAAAGCGAGCGAAATGCTCCCGCGTCTCGGTGGTCTGCGTAAGCACACCGACACGCTGAGGCATCCAGTCCGGCAGCTCGGCGATGTCGCTCTCGGAGTGCGCCGTCATGATCTTGCCGGTCGCCCAGCCCAGAATGCCGCGCACCTCTTTGTGATCCGCATCGCCGAACACGATGACGCCATAGCCCTCCTCGGTCAGACGGCGGGCCCACTGCTGAGCGCGGGTGACGATAGGGCAGGTGGCATCGACGACGTTGGCCCCCCGGCGCTCGAGTTCCTCGATGACCTGCGGCCCGACGCCGTGCGCCGTGATGGCCACCGGCCGCCCGTCGATCTCATCCAGCGAAGCGATGACATCTACGCCGCGCTCCCGCAGCCTCTGCACGACCAGCGGGTTGTGGACGACCGAGCCGTAGCTGGCCATGGGCCCCAGGTCTTCGACCGCCTCCTCCATCGTCTGGACGGCGCGGCGGACGCCGTAACAGAAGCCCATGTCCCGCGCGCGGATGATCCTCATTGTGGCGCCTCTCTCCCAGGCGAGTCTTCGACATCCCACTTTACACCGGCTGGGCCGGCTCGCGCCTCGCCGGGGCAGGCGCTGGCGGCGCGCCTTCCGCGTACTCGCCCCGGAACCGCTCCGGCAGCAGCCCGGCGATGCGACGCATGATGAGGTCAGTGTATTCCTCCGCGATCCTGGTGTTCACGCGGTCAACCTCTGGCAGTTGGAAGGGCTCGCCGATGGTGATCTTCACGTGCTTGATGGCCTTGGGCTTGAAGAAGAGCCAGGGCCACTTGATGTCCTCGGTGCCGTAGATGCCGACAGGGACTATTGGAGCGCCGGCCTTCAGCGCCAGGAGTGCGGTGCCGGGGTGCCCCCGGTGCATCCTGGCGTCACGGCTGCGCGTGCCCTCCGGGAACATCATCAGGGCCATGCCGTTCTGAAGCTGGAGCAGGGCGTGGCGCATGGCTGCCCGGTCGGCCTCGCCCCGGCGCACGGGGAACGCCCCGAAGGCCCTGAACAGCCAGCTAACCACCGGCCAGCCGAACATCTCTCTCTTCGCCATGAACACCGCCCGCCGGGGCAGCGCCGCCGCGATGATCGGCGGGTCGGCGTTGTTCAGGTGGTTCGAGGCGATGATGATCGGGCCCTCCGGCGGTACGTTCCCGCGCCCGACGACCTCCACCTTCCGGCAGATCACCAGCTCGATGAACTTGATGAGGAGGATGATGGCGCCGTAGGAGACGTCGATGGGCTTCACGTTCGCGCCAACTCCAGCACCCGCTCGACCACCTGCTCGAGGGTCAGATCGCCGGTGTCGATGACGTGCGCGTCGGGCGCGGCCCTGAGGGGCGACGTCTCGCGCGTGCTGTCGATCGCGTCGCGGCGGCTGATGGCCTGGGCGATGGCCTGTCCCGAGGCCTCTTTCCCGAAGTGCTGAAGCTGCTCCCGCCGCCGCCGCGCGCGCACCTCTGGCGATGCGTCGAGGTAGACCTTCAGGGGCGCGCTGGCAAGGACCACGGTGCCAATGTCCCGGCCGATCATGACGACGCCCGGGCCTTCGCCCGCCAGCTTGCGCTGCAACGCCACCATCCTTCTGCGCACCGACGGAACTCGCGATACCAGCGACACCGCGGCTTCCACTTCGGGTTCACGCAGATGCGGCGTCGCGTCTAGTCCGTCCACCGTCACGGTGTTCTGCTCCATCGATCCGGGCGTGGCAGGACCGACGTCCATCGCGATCTCACGGGCGAGCGCTCCCAGGGCCGCCGCGTCGGAGGGGTCGATGCCCCGTCGCAGCGCCACCCAAGCCACGGCCCGGTACATGAGGCCGGTATCCACCAGCCGGTAGCCCAGCACCTCCGCCACCCGCTGTCCCACGGCACTCTTGCCCGACGCGCCGGGGCCGTCGATGGCGATGGAGCGCGGTACCCCCGCCCTCCTCTTCCGCCGCGCTTCGTCTCGTTTCTTCACGGCGCCGGGACGATTATAGGCGTGGCGTCCGGGCCGGGAAACGGCGAGCGGCTCCAGCCCCGCGGTAGAGCGGAGCGCCTTCACTTCGGAGCGCGTCAGCTCTCGCGTCCGGCCCGGTAAGAGACTGCCGAGAGCTAGCGATCCTTCGCGCACGCGCAGCAGTCGCTCCACAGGATGGCCCACGGCCTGGAGCATGCGGCGCACCTGGCGCTTGCGGCCCTCGCGCAGGACGATGCGCAGCCACGTCCGTTGACGTCGGCGCGGTACCTCTACGCTGCCGTCGAATTGCACCCCGGCGGGCGCGGTCGCCTTGCCGTCGATGGCCACGCCTTCGCGAAGCCTGCGAACGGCGGCGGCATCGGGACGTCCTCTGACCAGCGCCAGGTATTCCTTCTCCTGCTCGAAGCGCGGGTGCGTCAGCCGGTGCGCCAAGTCGCCGTCGTCGGTGAGCAGCAGAAGGCCCTCGGTATCCAGATCGAGGCGGCCGACCGGAAAGACGCGCGCAGTGATCCGGCGCGGTACCAGGTCGAGCACCGTCCGGCGGCCCCGCTCGTCGCGGGCCGTGGTCACGAAGCCCCGCGGCTTGTTCAGCAGAATGTACGTGGGCTTCTCAGGCAAGGCGACCTGCTGGCCATCCACCGCGATGACGTCGTGCTCCGGGTCGACCAGCGTGCCGGGCGTGGTTATGACAACGCCGTTGACCGACACGTGGCCGCCGGCGATGAGCTGCTCGGCCGCGCGGCGCGAGGTCACCCCTGCGCGGGCCAAGAACTTCTGCAGGCGCTCTGTAGGCACCCTTCAGGATATCCGGCGGCGGACCGTCGTGAGAGCCACCGCCCCGGCTCCGGCAAGGGCGACAGCTCCGGCCGCAGCCAGGGTCCAGAGCCACCAGGGCGCGCCATCAGTGGAACCGCCCAGCGGGCGGCGCGCGATGGACACAGGGTAAGCGTCGGAATCAAAGGTCTACGCGCATTACTGGTTTCGGCTCGCAGAGCCCCACCGGCCTCCAGCGGATGCCTCGTGGCTAGCGGCGAGACCTCCGCCACACTCCGGCCCACGGGAGTGGCGCGATCCCGCTCAGCCGGACCACTGGCCGTAATGAACGTTGGAACGGGCGAAGGCGTCGCCGTGGCGGTAGGCGTCGGCGTCAGCGGCGGCTCCGTCCGGCCCCACGACGCGTCGTCCATGAGGATGGCCGCATGCGCAGCCCCTGCCGGCGACAAGACGATGCGGGGCTTGGCCGACCGCGCCCTTGGCGGCGCCTGCGCCGGTCCCGTGGACAGACGGCGAAACCCCGGCGCGGGCGCGGTCAGGACCTCCGTGGAGTCCGAAGTGGCCATCGCCTCACCGCTCCCGTCGCTGGATGCGTACCACGAGATGCGCAGGAACGCCCCAGCGACGCCGGGGTCGTCGCTCAGCACCCAAGCGGCGAACTCGTACCAGGCTTCGGACTCGACCAGCACGACCTGATACGCCCACTTCGTCGAGTCCGTAGCGCTTTCCAGCCGCCCGGAGTGGCCACCGCTCCTGGCCTGGTCCGACGACGCCAGTTCGCCTCCGTACTTGCGCCACCACGCGGGCGAGCCGCCCTCGACGTCCTCGAACCCCGGGTTGCGCAGCTCGAAGCCCGGCCCTGGCGTCGACGTAGCCGTCGGCGTCCCGGTCGGGAGCGGCGTGGAGGAAGGCTCCGTGGTGGCACTCGGCGTCGCCGACGGCGCCGCCGTTGCGGCCTCAGGCGTAGGTTCGTCTTCCGACGGAGGCGGGCCTTCGAGGCGCACGGCGTCCACCCGCGCCCGGAGCGCTCCCGCCACGTCGGCGAACTCGACGCTCACGCGCGCCGACCGCGCGTCCGATGGCGCCTGGGCCGCGACGGACAACTCGCGGAAGACGCCGTCGGTGGCGGCGCTCCACGCGCTGACGTCGGTCCTCAGGCTCCTGCCGTAGCCGTCGCGGTCGCTGCGCCAGTCGGCGACGACGCGCGCCCTGCCGGAACCTCCGGCCAGCGCGACGAACGCACCTAGTTCGTGCGAGCCCGTCGCGACCGCCGGCACGATTTGAGTGACGCGTCCTGATCCCGCGAGATCGACCGCCAGCACGTAATCGCCGTCCGGCGCGTCAGCCGCCGCCTCGCGGGCTAACGAGGCGCCGCTGGCCGACCACATCGACAGGCCGGCGTCCTCGAAGCTGCCGTTGACGAGCAGGCTCGCTCCGGAGCCGCTCAGCGCGAAGGCGAACGTCAGGCCAAGCGCCAGGCCCAGCGCGGCGGCCGCGCGGACACCGGGCATGCGGGCTCCTTCCCTGCCCATGGCGACGGCACTCGTAGCTCAAAGCGGTCAAGCCCCTGCCCGCCCTGCCGTAGCCGTCGCGTGTCACATCCCTGTGCGTGCGTAAACAGCGTCCCCGTATGAGCGCCGGGCGCCTATGATGCCATATTCCGGTCGCGCAAGGCTATACGCGCCGGGGCTTCTGCAGACGTGGAACCGTGAGGTTAGCGGTCGACGCGTACGCGCCGGACGATGAGGGTTTCGCTGATGAGCCGCGCGTCCTCGATGACGTTGGCCTGAACCGGGCCGGTCAGGGTCTGCCCCCTCTTCGTCCTGCTCTTGCGGGACCCCAGGGCATAGTTCACCAGGCCGCGCAGGACCACGCGGGCCACCGTGCCCGCGGCGACTACCGCGGCGCCCTTCACCACGACCGAAGGCACCCGCGGCTCCCAGACGGTCGTGGCGAACGCCGCCTCGTCGCGAAGCGCAGGTACGCCCGCGCGCAGGGAGGAGCCGCATGCCCGGCAGTAGTTGTCATCGACGTCATAACGCGCGTCGCAGCGCTGGCAGAGCAGTAAATCGGCGTTCATGTGGAACCCCTCCCCGTGGCGCGCCGAGTATACCACGCCCACGGCGCGGGCCGTGCTATCCTTGGCTCCGCCGGAAAGCGCTGGAGAAGGACACCCCTCATATGTCTCTCAATCCCTTCGAACTGACCGTCGCGCGCTGCGCGCAACTGATGCGCCAGGGCAAGACGACGTCGGTGGAGCTGACTGAGCTGTTCCTGAGCCGCTCGGAGAGCCTCAACCCCGAAATCAACGCCTTTATCGTCATCGACCGTGAGGGCGCGCTGGAAGCGGCCCGCAGGGCCGACGGCGAGCGCAAGGCCGGACACGACCGCGGGCCGCTGCACGGCGTGCCCATCGCCCTCAAGGACCTCTACGATACGGCTGGCCTGCAGACCACCGGCGGCGGCAAGCACTTCGCCGGCCGCGTGCCCACGGAGGACGCCCACACCGTCCGCCTCCTGCGCGAGGCGGGGGCGGTCATCCTCGGCAAGCTGAACCTGCACGAGTGGGCGCTGGGCGTCACCAACATCAACCCCCACTACGGGACGTGCCACAATCCCTGGGACCGCGACCGCATTCCCGGCGGCTCCAGCGGCGGCACGGGCGCGGCCATCGCTGCGGGCATGATCCCGGCCGGGA
>JBBITS010000056.1:986-2610 GCA_037440665.1 Chloroflexota bacterium | reverse complement strand
CGATACGGGTGGCTCTATCCGCATTCCTGCGGCCCTCTGTGGTGTGACGGGCATCAAGCCCACGTTCGGGCGCTGCAGCGTGCGCGGTGTCATCCCCCTTTCGTGGACGCTGGACCACGCTGGACCGCTGGCCCGCACGGCCGAGGACTGCGCCATCATGCTCGCGGCGATGGCGGGCTACGACCCTCTGGACCCGCACAGCGAGAACGTGCCCGTGCCGGACTTCGTCGCCGCGCTCGACGGTGGCGTGCCGGGGCTGCGCATCGGCTTGCCGAAGAACCACTTCTTCGACGGCTGCGATCCCGAGATCGCACGCTCCGTCGCCGACGCCGCCCGCGTGTTCGAGCGGTTGGGCGCCAAGATCACCGAGATCCAGGTCCCTTTGGCTGCCGAGGGAGCCCGGCAGAATGGGGCGATCCTCCTGCCCGAGGCCACCGCATACCACAAGGAGCGTCTGGAGCGAGCGCACGGCGACTTCGGCGGCGACATCGCCTGGCTGCTGGACATCGGGGTCAAAGCGCTGGCCTCGTCGTACGCCGAAGCCGAGCTCTTCCGGCGGACCTTCCGGCGGGTTCTCGAGCGCGAAGTCTTCACCCAGGTGGATGTCCTCCTCCATCCCACGACGCCTATCGTTGCCACGCTCATTGAGGAGGGGCCTGCGCAGACGCTCGCGCTCACCCAGAACACGGGAGGGTGGAACGTGGCGGGCGTGCCGGTCCTGGCGCTCCCGTGCGGCTTCCACAGTTCCGGGCTTCCTATGGGGATGTCCCTTGTCGGAAGGCCGTGGGATGAAGCGACGCTGCTGCGCGCGGGACACGCCTACCAGCAGCGCACTGATTGGCACACGCACACGCCCAGATTGTAGCGCCTCTCAGCCCATGCGCTGCAGAAGTTGAATCGAGACGCCGTGGGAGGACTCGCGGTTGACGCGGGCCAGGCGCGTGCCCGGCCAGACGCCTTCCTCGGGATTTGAAACCACGGCGCCCCGATTCCGCAGTTCGGCGACGGCGGCGTCCAGGTCCTCCACTTCGATGGAAATAGAGAACATCCCCTGACCGCGATCGGCTATGCGTTGCGCCAGGCGATGGCGGGCAGTCAGCGGCATAGCCAGCTCCACGAAGGCGTTGCCCGCGGGCAGCTTCGCCAGCCGCAGGTGCGAGCCTTCGGGCTGGAAGAAGGACTCCACGCTCAGCCCCAGCGTCTGCGTCCACACGTCAGCCGCAGCCTTAACATCCTCGACCGCGATCACCACATGGTCCAGCCGCTTCGCGCCGATTCCCATGGCAGGCTCCGTCCTTTCCCTCAGGCACCCGCGGCCGCCGGGCCGCCCTTCTTATCGATGAACAAGGTAGGCACGCCGAGCGTCGGCTTGCGTACCGTCGCTACGCGCGTGCCCTCGCCGCGACCCACGCGGACCTCAGAGACGTCGAAGCCGTCCGCGGCCACGCGCTTCACCGCAGCCTCCACGTCCTCGACTTCATACGCTACACCCCAGAGGTGATCGCCCGTGTCGTCGCCCTTGCCCGAGACGCTGCCCGCGAACTCCAGTGTGACGTATCCCGGCCGGAAGAACAGCAGGCGGCTATCGCGCTCCGGGAAGTCGCGCTCGCGGGCAAGGCGGATT
>JBBITS010000056.1:680-952 GCA_037440665.1 Chloroflexota bacterium | reverse complement strand
CCACAGGCGCCGCGCCGCCTCCAGGTTCGACGACGTCACGACGACGTGATCGACGGCGTGCGCGACGGCCTTCTCCGGCCCTGCCGACTTCGCCAACGGCAGAGCGTCGGGCGGCGACGTGTGCTCGATGAAGAAGCAGCGCACGCCGCGCGCCGCCCCCAGCGGGACGAAGGCGTTGCGCCACGTCCGCCGGGCGCCGGTCATCTCGTCCTCACCGCTGCCCTCCGCCGGCTCGCCGACGCCGATGGCTTGCTGGCGCAGGTGCAGCACGG
>JBBITS010000056.1:262-668 GCA_037440665.1 Chloroflexota bacterium | reverse complement strand
CGTCAGTTCCCAGCGCGATAGCGTACAGGCCCTCGCCGCGTTCGCCGACCCAGCGCCGCAGGTCCGCCCCGAACGTCCCCTCGCTCGGCTCGCCCCCGGCGGGAGCGAGCAGCTCGACGTACGTGTTCGTCAGCCGGTAGAGGACGTTGCGCGTGCCGTACTTCGGGTGGCTGCCGCGCCACGATGGAGCAAGACCCAGCAGCTTGCCGTACGTCTCCTGCGCGCCATCGAGGTCGCGCACGGCGATGACGAGATGGTCGAGGACCAGCGCGGGCGCGGTCATTCAGTCCACCGGCGTGCAAAGCTCGACCAGGGCGCCGCTGAGCGCCGACGGATGCAAGAAGCAGATGCGGCCCGCCAGGCCGATCCGGGATTCTTGGTCGATCAGGTTCACGCCCTTGCGCTT
>JBBITS010000056.1:0-225 GCA_037440665.1 Chloroflexota bacterium | reverse complement strand
CGACCTGAAAGCAGACGTGATGCAAGCCCTCGCCGCGTTTCTCCAGGAACTTCGCGATGCCCGATTCCGTGTCGGTGGGCTCCAGCAGCTCGATCTCGCTGTCCCCCAGCGTCAGGAGCGCCGCGCGCACGTTCTGCTCGGCCACGACGGCTTCCTTGTGAACCGTCAGTCCCAGTACATCTCGGTAGAAGCGGTAAGCGTCGTCGAGGTTCTTCACGACGATGC
>JBBITS010000055.1:9055-12423 GCA_037440665.1 Chloroflexota bacterium | reverse complement strand
GTCCTCGTCTGACAGCACATCGCCACGGCGGAGAGCCCTGCGCGCTTCGGCGACAGCCCGCCGCTCCGCCGGCGTCTCAGGCTCATCGTCAACGGGCGCTTCGGCCAAGGCACGGAGGAACGGATCATCCGGACACCCGGCCGTCTTCTCTACGCGCCCCATCGTACGTTTCCTGACCTTCAGTTCGGGTAGCGGTTCGCCATGGGCAGACGCCTGTCGCGCCCGAAAGCCCTGGGCGTTATCTTCACGCCCGGCGGCGACTGACGCCGCTTGTACTCCGCCCGGTCGACCATCGCCATCACCCGCCGCACCGTCGCCTCGTCATAGCCCATCGCCACGATCTCTTCGGCGCTCCGATCGTCCTCGACGTAGGCTTCGAGGATGGGGTCGAGTACCGGGTAGGGCGGCAGGCTGTCGGTATCGAGTTGCCCCGGCCGCAACTCCGCCGATGGCGGCTTCTCGATCACGGACTCGGGCACGATCTCGCGGCCCGCGCTCCGGTTCTTCCAGCGCGCCAGCTCGTACACCAGCGTCTTGGGTACGTCCTTCAGCACGGCGTACCCGCCCGCCATGTCGCCGTACAGAGTCGTGTAGCCCACGGCGTACTCGCTCTTGTTGCCCGTGGTGAGCAGAATCCAGCCGAAGCGGTTGGAGAGAGCCATCAGGACGTTGCCCCGGATGCGGGCCTGCACGTTCTCCTCCCACACGCCGGTTTCGCTCTCCAGCGGCCGCCGCAGCATGTCGACGTATGCCGCGTGCGCCGGCTCGATGGGGACGATCAGCAACTCGATACCCAGGTTGTCGGCCACGCGCTTCGCGTCGGCGATGGATCCCTCGGAGGAGTACCGCGACGGCATGGAGACGCCGACGACGTGATCCGCGCCCATGGCGTCGACGGCCACGCAGGCGACCATCGTCGAGTCGATGCCGCCGGAGAGGCCGACCAGCGCCTTTTCGAACCCCGTCTTGCGCAGGTAGTCGCCCGTGCCGAGGACCAGCGCCCGGTACACCTCCTCGACGGGGTCGAGCGGCGGCGCTATGCGCGACTGCGCCGGCGCGCGCTCAGGCGGCGCCTCGGTTGAAACGAGGATGCGGGGCGCGCCGTCACGGCGTTGGAACTCCTGCCGCTCCTTGCGGCGGCGAGGGTCGTGCAGCCGGTACTGGTAGACGGCGTCGAGACTCAGGTCGGCGATCAGCAGCTCTTCGTCGAAAAGCGCGGCGCGCGCCAGCAGCTCGCCGTCGGGCCCGAAGATCATGCTGCCGCCGTCGAACACCAGCTCGTCCTGCCCGCCGGCCATGTTGACGTAGGCCACGAACACGGCGTTATCGGAGGCGCGGGTGGCGACCATGCGCTCGCGGAAGTCGTGCTTCGCGCGGTGGTACGGCGAGCCGTTGATGTTCAGGATGACCTCGGCGCCGCCGTGCGCCTGCTCCTGCACCGGCCCGCCCTGGTACCAGATGTCCTCGCAGACGTTGACGCCCGCCAGCGCCCCGGCGATCTCGAAGACCGGCGCCTCCGAGCCCTCCTGGAAGTAGCGGTTTTCATCGAAGACGCCGTAGTTGGGCAGGAAACGCTTGTGGTAGACCCCGGCGACGCGCCCATCGTGAATGACGGCGGCGGCGTTATAGATGTCGTCGTTGCGGTCGACGAAGCCGACGACACTGGTGATGTCGCGCGTCGCCTTCGCGACCTCGTTCAGCGCCTCAAGGTTGTCGTCGATGAACGAAGGGCGCAGGAGCAGGTCTTCGGGCGGGTAGCCCGTGATCGCGAGTTCCGGGAAACAGACAACGTCGGCGCTCTGGCTACGGGCGCGCTCGGTCCACGCGGCGATCTTGGCGGCGTTGCCGGTCAGGTCGCCGACGGTGACGTTGATCTGAGCCAGAGCCACGCGCAGCACGCGCATCGTGGCTGCATTATACGCGCCGAAGGTGAGGGCGGGCCGTTGGGAGAACCTCGTAGGGGCGCGCGTCCGCTGGCAGCTCGCCGGGAGCCGTGCCATTCGTGAGCCAAAGGCACTCGCGAGGGAGCGGTAGCGATGACCAGACGCCTCCTGTGGACCATCCCGGCAGCCCTGCTACTTGCGGCGATCCTTGCCGTCGCCTGCGGTGGCGGCGACGGCAAGGAGAACGGCGGCGGCGAGACGCCCGCAGACCTGACGAGCGCGCGCCCTCCGGCGACGTCATCCTCATCCCGGTCAACTCGCAGCTCGCCCTGGGCGACAACGTGGTCGCGCTGGCGGCATCCGGCCTCGTCATCCACCGACGCCGGCGCACCCTGTCTGCCTGACGGTGGCCTCGCTTCCGCGCGCACGGGCCGTGCGCTACGATCGATAGTGAGGGCTCGCGAGCCGCGAGAGTCCTCGGAGCGCCGTTGATCACGACAGAGCTGCCCGCGCCGTCCGTCGCTACGCCTGCCCCCGAAACCGGGGCCGCTGTGGAGGCCGCCGCCGCCTCGCTGGCCTACGGCGAGCGCCTGGCGCTGGACGGTGTGACGCTGTCCGTGCCTCGCGGCTCGGTGTTCGCGCTGCTGGGCCCCAACGGATCGGGCAAGAGCAGCTTCATCGCCCTCGCAGCGGGCCTGAAGCGGCCCACGAGCGGCGCCATTCGAACACCGGGCGGCCCTTCCCCGGAAGGACGCGCCCGCGTGGGCGTCCTCTTTCAGGAGCAGTGTCTCGACCCCCTGATGACCGCCCGCGAGACGCTGTGGCTCCACGGCCGCCTCTTCGGCCTCGACCGCTCCCGCCTCCGCGCGCGGATCGGCGCGCTGCTGGAGACGGTGGGGCTGACAGACCGCGCGAACGACCCAGCCCGCACGCTGTCGGGCGGGATGCGCCGCCGCCTCGACCTGGCGCGGGCGCTGGTCCACGAACCCGACTTGCTCCTCCTAGACGAGCCGGTGGTCGGCCTCGACCCGGACTCGCGGCGGCAGATCTGGGCTCACCTGAGGGAGGTGAACCGGCAGGGGACGACCATACTGCTGGCGACCAACGACGTATCAGAAGCGGAGCGCTTCAGCCAACACGTGGCGTTCCTCTACAGCGGCCGGCTCGTGGCGCAGGGCAGCCCGGCGGAGCTGAAGCGCGGTCTGAGGAAGGACTCCGTGGCCATCGAATGTCCGGACATCGCGGCTGAGACGCTGCGGGCCATGGAGGGCTGGCCCGGCGTGGGGAAGGTTACCCATGCGCCGCCGGTGACGCACGTCACGGTCGACGACGCCGGGGCGTTCATCATCCGCCTGTTCCAGGCGGACACGGCGCCGGTGACCTCCATCCGGATCGAGGAGTCGACGCTGGAGGACGCCTACTTCCAGCTCGTCGGGCACGCGCTGCGGGCGACGGTCTCCGAAAGCGGCTCGCCTCCGGCGAGAG
>JBBITS010000055.1:0-9035 GCA_037440665.1 Chloroflexota bacterium | reverse complement strand
AGGCGACATGAGCGCCGTGCCTACCGGCAGGCAGGCGCAGGCGACGGTTGCAGCCACGTCGGCGCTGTTCGGGCGGGACTTCCGCGCGTTCCTGCGCTCGCGGTCGCAGCTCTACTCCTCGCTGCTGTTCCCGCTGATGCTGCTGGCCATCGTCGGGACCGGCGTGCAGGAAGGGCTCTCGCCGACGCTCGTCCGTGACGGCGATTACGTTAGTTTCCTGGTGCCCGGCGTTATCGTGATGACGGCGCTGTTCTCCAGCACGTTCTCCAGCGCCTCATACTACCAGGACCGGGACAGCGGCGTGCTGAAAACCCTGTACGCGTCGCCCCACTCGCCCGTGGTCATCCTGTTCGGCAAGTCGATGGCCGGGGTGCTCGTCGGCTCGTTGCAGGCGCTGGTCATCGTGCTGGTCGCCGCGCTGGTGCCGGCGCTGCGCCTCGAGTGGCAGTACGGCGTGGTCGCGGGTCTGGCCCTGGCCATCGCCGGCGTCCTGCTGCTGAACGTCCTGCTGAGCGGCCTCGCACAGGCGCTGGCGTCCCGCATCCGCTCCATGGCGGGCTTTCACCTGGTGATGAACCTGGCGCTCTTCCCCGCGCTCCTGTTTTCTGGGGCGTTCTTTCCGCTGGCGCACCTTCCGCGATGGCTGGAGGTGCTGGGCTGGCTCAACCCCCTCTCCTACGCGGTCGACCTGCTGCACCTGGCGCTCTACGCCGACACGACGGCCGGCTACTTCGGCCTGGGCGTGGACTTCGCTGTGCTGGCGCTGCTGGCCGCGACGGTGTACCTGTGGGGGATGAGCCAGCACACGACGGAGCGGTGACGATGACAAGACGCCTTCTGTGGACCATCCCGGCAGCCCTGCTACTCGTGACGGCCCTTGCCGTCGCCTGTGGCGGCGACGACGGCAAGGACAGCGGTGACGCTCAGGCGCCGGCGTGGCCCGACGTGGGCGCGCCTTCCGGCGACGTCGTCCCCATCCTGGTCAACTCGCAGCTAGCCCTGGGCGACAACCGGTTCCTCATCGCCCTGATGGACGCCGAGAACAATCTGCTGGCGGCGCCGGACCTACCTGTGCGCCTCGCCTTTTACAATCTGGCGCAATCGCGCGAGGAGCCTGTGGCCGAGGCCGACGGCCAGTTCGTCTGGGCCATACCAGACGAGCGCGGCCTGTACGTCGCGCCTGTGTCCTTCGACGCCACCGGGCGGTGGGGTGTAGACGTGACGGCCACGCCCCCGGGCGGGGCGCCGCTGCGCGCACGCGCCGTCTTCACCGTCCTCGACGACACGACCACACCCTCACCCGGCGACCCCGCGCCCGCGTCGGACACGAAGACGCTGGCCGACGTTGGCGGCGACTTCACCATCCTCACGTCGGACGACGAGCCAGATGAGCGCCTGTACCAGCTCTCCATCGCCGACGCCATCGCCGACGGGAAGCCGTTCGTCGTGTCGTTCGTCTCGCCCGCCTTCTGCTCGAGCCAGGTCTGCGGCCCGACGCTCGACGCAGTGAAAGCGCTGATGCCGGACTACATCGACCGCGTGAACTTCATCCACGTTGAGGTGTACGACCTGTCGAAACGGCCCGACCTCGTGACGGCGGACGCCGTGGGCGAGTGGGGGCTGCCCAGCGAGCCGTGGATCTTCGTGGTGGACACGAAGGGCATGGTATCCGCCGCGTTCGAGGGTTCGCTGGCCCCGGAAGAGCTGCGCGATGCCCTGGACGCGGCGCTCGCAGGCGCTGACGCTGGCTAGGACGCGCTACCAACCGCTACTCGGCTACGTCCTCCATGTGGTAGGCGACGTGGCGGCCACCGTCATCCCGGTACCACACCCGCACCGGGAACACCTCGGCCATGTGCACGCGCAGGTGCGACGCCGGAAACCCGCGCGCCGACTCCTCGTCGAGGTCCACGGCGAGCTCCCATAGTTCGCCGTCCTTCGTTCGCACCGTGATGGACTCCGCCGTCTCGAACGACGACGCCCGCACGTCGATAATGACGCCGGTCACAGCGTTCTCGTCCGAGCCCCCGCAGCCGGCGGCTACGGCCATGACGGTGAGCGTTAGCAAGACGAGAGCCAGACGCCTCACGGAAGCCTCCCTGCCCATGCTGGTGGAGGGCGCACACTGACGCAAGCCACGTCGGAAGGCAGAGGGACCGGCGGCGCGAGGTCTACAGCGCGTACGCCATCACGAGCTGGTCGGCCACCATGGCGACGAAGAGAAGTCCGAGGTACGTGATGCTGAACTTGAACAGGCCGATGGCCGCCCGGTCCGTCGTGTCGCGCCAGACCTTCACGGCTTCGAGGACGAAGGCGGCGCCCAGCGCCAGAGCGGCGGTCAGGTATATGGGCCCCATGTCCGCGACGGCGTACAGCAGAAGGGTGACGGCGACCGTAATGACCGTGTAGACGACTATCTGGCGCCGGGTGGCCTCGGGCCCACGCGCCACTGGGAGCATAGGCACGCCCGCGGCGCGGTAGTCGCCGGCGTACTTCAGCGCCAGCGCCCAGAAATGGGGCGGCGTCCACGTGAAGATGATGGTGAACAGGAGGACGGCTGGCAGCCCGACGTTCCCCGTCACCGCCGCCCAGCCGACCAGCGGCGGCACGGCGCCCGCGGCCCCGCCGATGACGATGTTCTGGTCGCTCGACCGCTTCAGCCACATGGTATAGACGAAGACGTAGAACAGGTTCGCCGCCAGCGCCAGCAGCGCGCTCTGTAGGTTGACCACGATCGCCAGGAAAGCGAACGACACGACGCCGAGGACGATCCCGAACTCCAGCGCCCGATCGGGGTCCACGGCCCCTGAGGGCAGAGGCCGGCCACGCGTGCGCGCCATGAGCCGGTCGATGTCACGGTCCAGGTAGCAGTTGATGGCGTTGGCGCTGCCGGCGGCCATCGCGCCGCCGAACACGGTGGCGAGCACCAGCCACAGCGGGGGCCACCCGCGGGTGGCGATGACCATCGTCGGGACGGTCGTGATCAGCAGCAGCTCGATGATGCGCGGCTTGGTCAGCATGAAGTACGCGGTCACGGTGTCGCGCACCGACGCCCTGCCCGGCGGCGTAATCGGCTCCTGCAGCGCCTCGCGCCGCGCCTGGTAGAACGACACCAGCACCAGCGTCACCATCGCCAACCAGATGAGGGCGCCGGTTCCCAGGTGTGCGACGACGAACGGCGCCGACAGCCCCGTCCACACCTGCCCGGCCCCCAGCATCACCTGCGCCAGGTAGAGCGCGAAGACTCCGACGGCAGTGGCTACCACAAGCGTACGCCGTCGTTGCCAGCGCCACGCCTGAAATGCCACCGACGCCAGCACGACGGCGACCGTCGCCGCCACCAGACGATGGGTGAAGTGGATGTCGGCCAGCGGGCCGCGATCGGGGATGAGTTGACCGCCCATCAACGGCCAGTCGCTGAACGCCGTGCCCGCGTTACGTCCAGTCACGTAGGCGCCGGTCATCAGCACGACGAACACGGCCGCTGCGCCCGCCGCAGCGAAAACGGCGAAGCCGTAGTCGGGAATCACGCAGCGGTCCGGCGCTCCAGGCTTCTCCGGCAGCGGCCGCGCCGTCTCGAACGCGTTGACGACGACGAAGACGAGCACGGCGAGGATAGCCAGCGCCAGCGCCAGGTGCGCCATCACGACGGCCGCGGGCAGCTCCCGCTCCACCGTCTCCTTGCCCAGCAGAGCCTGACCTCCGACCAGCCCGACGGCCAGGACGGCGGGTATCGCTATGGTCTTCGTCCGCCGGTAGGCCGCAACAGCCGCCGCCGCCAGCGCGACGACGAGCGCGCCGACGACGCTGGCGACGAAGCGGTGCGTCCACTCGATCCAAGCGTGGTATTCGGAAGGCGGGATCCAGCGGCCATGGCAGCGCGGCCAGTCAGGGCACCCGAGGCCTGAGTCGGTGGCCCGGACGACGCCCCCGACGACGATGAGAACGAGAGTCGCCAGGAGCGTCACCACCGCGAGCTGCTGGAACCGGGTCACCGGTGTCCCTCCGTCGGGCGCTGCGCCGAAGGCGTCTCAAGATCGGCCTTGGTATCAGGCAAGGAGCCCATATAATGAGGAAGCCGCACTAAGTGAAATGGCGCACAAAGCTTCAGGAACAGTGTAGCACCCGGCAGGGCGCCGTCAAGAAATGCAAATGCCCTACGCCGCGCTCGCGCGGGGCGCAGGGCCGGGCAGGTGACTTCCCCGAGGGACAGGAAAACGGGATCAGGCGGCCTGGCGGCGCTGCTCCTCAAGCTCCATCCGCTCGAGGCCGGTGATCGTCCGGACCTCGTCCAGGAACACAGGTCCGCCGCACCGCTCGCAGCGGATGCGCTGCCCGGGGCGCGGCAACTCGCCCTGGAAGCCCGCACGCGCCTTGAAGCGCCGGACGCCGTCCTCTTCCTCGAGCTGTCCGCTCACGTGGCCGCAGTGATAGCACTTCACGTCGCCGACCATCATCGCCTGGTGTCCTCCCTCGGTTTCTCCCCGTCCGCCGGCAGAGGCCCGGCTCCGCTCCCCAGGTCTAGCTGCCGGCTTGTTTCGCCAATAGGGCATCGGCCGCCGATGCCGGATCATGAGATACGCCGTTACGAGCGCGGCGAAAATCGGGGAGCGCCCTCACGCGCGCGGGGGATGACGCCTACGTTGCGCGCGTCGTCTCGATCGACTCGATGCGGAAGCGCTGGACGCCCGACGGCGCCTGCACTTCGATCTCCTCACCCTGGCGGCGCTGGAGCACGGCCCGGCCCACGGGCGACTCGATGGAGATCTTGCCGGCCCTCGGGTTCACCTCGTTCGGGCCGACCAGCGAGTAACGGACTTCGGCGCCCGACTGGAGGTTGCGCAGGACGACCGTGGTGCCGACGTGCGCCGTCTCGCCGTCGATGTTAGAGCGGTCGACGATGACGGCACGCTTGAGCATGGCCTCGATATCGCGGATGCGGCGCTCCAGGTGGCCCTGCGCGTCGCGGGCCGCGTCGAGCGGCGCGTTCTCGCGGAAGTCCTTGTCGGCCATCGCCCGTTTGAGTTCTGCGGCTATGTGAAGGCGCTTCTCCTTCAACTCCTCCAGCTCGCGCAGCAGGGCCGCGTGACCCTCAGGGGTGAGGTGCGTCTCGTCGGGAGCCTGAGCGACGGCCGTAGCCACTCCAGCGGCGCTCTTCTTCTGCGGCACGCGGCGTATGGGGACGTGCTTGGCGAGATTGCCTTCTGTGATCCGGGCTTTGTGGAGGTAGGCGAGGAAGCGGCGGACCGCGTCGACGCGCGCTGGAGCGTCGGTCACGTTCTCGCCGATGCCCTCGGCGTACGAGGCGACCTCAGGGCCGGTCAGGGCCGTAGCGTCGCGCTCGCTCCCCAACCAACGGGCCAGGCGCAGCAGCTCCGCCTGGCTGCGCTGGCGGTCCTCGGGCTTGAGGGTGGCCAGGAACCGCGCGACGGCGTCGCCGATGAGTTGCGCCATGCCAGGATTCTACGGCCAGCGTTACGGACGGCGCAAAGACTCACCCGGCGCCCCGCGCTAGAATCGCTCCGGCATGCTCGATATCCTGGTACGCGGAGCGCGAGAGATGGGCGCCGGCCTCGACGCGGCGCAGGTCCGGGCGTTCGAACGCTACCGCGAGCTTCTCGTCGAATGGGGCGCGCGCATGGACCTCACGACCATCCTCGACCCCGAAGGCGTGCAGCGCCGCCACTTCCTGGAATCCATCGCCGCGGGAGCGACGCTGCGCCACCTCGGTCTCTTGCCCGACGGCGCGGCGGTGGCCGACGTCGGCGCCGGCGCCGGCTTCCCCGGCCTGCCCGTCCGCATCGTCTGGCCCATCCGGCTGACGCTGATCGAGACGAGGGTCAAGCGGGCTGCCTTCCTGCGCGAAGTCGTGGCAGCACTCGGCCTCGACGGCGTGAGCATAGCCGTCGAGCGCGCGGAGAACCTGGGCCGCGATCCCGTGCACCGAGAGGCCTACGACATCGCCCTAGCGCGGGCCCTTGCCCCCGCCGCCACGCTGGCCGAACTGGCGTCGCCGCTGGTGCGGGTGGGCGGGGTCGTTGCGGCGCTGAAGGGCAGACGCGTCCGGCAGGAGGTCGAAGCCGCCAGGCGCGCCTTTACGGAGCTGGGGGTCGACCCGTCCATCGAGGGCACCCCGGGAGGCGGGCAGCTCCTGCTCCTGCGCAAGGTGCGGCCCACGCCGAGACGCTACCCGCGGCGCCCCGGAATGCCCGCGAAACGACCTCTCTGAGGGACTAGACAAGCAGTGTACAATAGTTAGCTGTATACACCCATCAGCGGAAGGAGCCGGCGACGAGTAGCCGTTCGCCACCCGGCAAGGGTCGCGACGGACCTGAGGAGGCGGCAGGAGCGAGGTGTGCGCCCGCCGCAGAGTCTCTTTCCACGATCTCGAAAGGGAGGTAGCAGGTCTTGGACATGTCACAAGCGGGCGGCTTTGACCCCCAGGTCCTGGTCAACCGCCTCATGCGGCTGGCGCGGTTGGACACCAGTGTCTTCGACGAGGTGAAGTCAGACGTCAATGCGACCATCCCGGCCATCGTCGTTGCCGTAGTCGCGACGCTGCTGTCCGGTGTCGGCGGCTGGCTGTGGTGGGTCTTCGAGGACAACCCTGACTCGGGTGACTTCTTCTTCAAGTCGGCTATCCTGGGAACAATCTTCGCAGTAGCACTGTGGGTAGCCTGGCTGGCAGTCGCCTACGTGGTGCTAACACAGCTCTTCCGGGAACAGGCCGACATGTACCAACTAGTCCGGACTATGGGCCATGCGGCAGCGCCGTTGGGCGTGGCCATTCTCATGTTCATACCCGGGATCAGCTTCGGGGTTGGCGCGGCCGCCGTGGCGCTGTTCTTCGGCACCACGACCATTGCAATTCAGTCCACAACGGCGGCCAGTCCGGCCAAGGTGTTGCTGGCGAACGCGATCGGCTTCGCGATATGGGCCATAGTGCTCGATCTGCTGGCCAGCGACTACGACAGCATACTGGCGCCTGGATTGTTCCTGTTTGGCGCCGTCAACTAGGCGGCCACACGCAGTCGGCACCGTATACGGCGGGTGGCGCAGGCCGCGCCCCCGCCGTATGATTTCTTCCTCATGAGCCTTTCCCCTGCCGACCAGCGAGCCTACGGGGCCAACATCTGGAAGGTCTACGCCTTCCAGTTCTTCATGAACTTCCAGTTCTGGCACTCCATCTGGGTCCTCTACCTCACCGACCTGCGCAAGTTCTCAATGACCCAGGTGACCCTGCTCGACGTGCCGTTTTGGCTTCTCATCGTGGTCGCCGAAGTGCCGTCTGGCGCCTTCGCCGACCGCTTCGGCAGGCGCACGTCGCTGGTGATGGCCAGCGCCTGCTTCACGCTCGCCATCCTCATCTTCGGGCTGACGGGGAACTACATCGTCATCCTGTTCTCGTACAGCCTGTGGGCGCTCTCGCTCACCTTCATGTCGGGCGCGGACAACGCTCTCCTCTACGATAGCCTGAAGCTGCTGGGGCGCGAGGGTGAGTTCGCGAAGGTCGGCGGCCGGCTGGCGGCGGTCATGGCTGGCGGCGCGCTCGGCGGCACGCTCCTCGGGGCACCCATGGCCGCGTGGATGGACAGCCTCTCCCTCCCCATTGTCCTCAGTTCGGTGATGGTCGTCGCTTCTCTTGTCTGCGCTCTCTCGATGAAGGAGCCACCGCTGTACGCGGGAGAGACTGTGCGCTACGTGGACCTCTTCCGCGACGCGCGCGACATCATCTGGACCCAGCCCGCCGTCCGCTCGTTCATGGTGCTGGCCACGGTGATCGCCGTGGCGTCGTTCGCGCCGGCGGTCTTCTTCGAGCAGCCGTTCCTTCGCGATCACGGGGTCAAGGTCGAGTACTTCGGCCTGGCGCTGGCGCCGAACCTCATGCTCGGCGTGCTGACCGCGCTGGTCGCGTACAAGGTCGTCGGCCTCACCGGACCGCGCGCGGTGTACCTGTGGATCACGGGCGCGCTGCTGATGTCCATCGGCGTCCTGAGCGCAGTGAACAGCGTGTGGGCGTTCGCCGCCTTCCCGGTGATGGTCGGTATGCGGAACATGCTGCAGCCGCTGGCGGGCGACTACTTGAACCGGCGCATACCCAGCTCGCATCGCGCCACGGTGCTCTCCATCCGGCAGCTCCTGTTCAGCCTGTGGGTCGCGCCCATGGAGCCGATCCTGGGGCTGGTGTTCGACCACGTGTCGCTGATGGCGGTGTACCGCGTGTCGGCGCTGGCGCTGCTGGCCATCGGCCCGCCCGTCTACCTGTGGTGGCTGCGCCACGACCGCGCCGCCGGGGAACCAGCGATGGAGCCGGAGGGCAGCCTGTTGCCCGCGGCGTCGCTCGCGGCGGCCTCGGCCGATCAGGGCGAGGGTTAGGCTTGTGCACCTTCAAGCTGTAATATACATTTAGTGCGTTACCGCGCCCCCGGCGCGGCGGAGGCCGACCTATGGAAGAAGTCACAACGGTTCAGGCGCGGAGTCAGTTCTCCGATGTCGTAAACCGCGTGGCGTATGGCAAGACCCGGATAGTGCTCACCAGGCGGGGGCGGGCCATCGCCGCCGTCGTGCCCGTCGAGGACGTAGAGTTGCTTGACGAGTTGGAGGCGCGCATCGACTTGGCTGCAGCGCGTAAGGCGCTGGCCTCGGTCGAAAGAGAAGGAACGGTGCCCTGGGAGAATCTGAAGGCCGAACTGGGCCTGTAGAACCCGGGTTGCCGTGCCTCACAAGGTCGTCTTCGCACAGCCTGCGGCGCGGACCTTCCGCAAGCTCCCGCGAGACATCCAGCGCCGCATCGACGGTCTCGCATCGAACCCTCGGCCTCGCGGCGCCGAGAAGCTCTCCGGCCCTGAAGACCTGTACCGCCTCCGGGCAGGCTCGCACCGCATCGTGTACTCGGTGCGCGACCGCGAGCTGATCGTCCTCGTCGTCGCCGTGGGTCACCGTCACGACGTTTACAAGAGGCTTCGCTGACGGCTAGGCGACCGCTCCCTTCTCCCGCATCGACGCGATCTCGGCGTCGGAGTAGCCGGCGGCGC
>JBBITS010000054.1:3991-12532 GCA_037440665.1 Chloroflexota bacterium | reverse complement strand
GTGCTCGCCACGCTCGATAGTTTCGAGGAAGCGCGCTTCCTCGGACGACCAGACGCGCTGGATGAACTCGCCGCGGCCCGCCAGGTCTGGGTATGCTCCGCCCATGCGCTCGACGGCTGCCGCCGCTATGCGGTCCAGCATCGTCCCAGCGCCCGTCGCCGCCCGAAGCCACGTCATGAAGTACACGGCGCGGCGCATGAGGCGTCTGAGCACATAGCCCCTGCCCTCGTTCGACGGCGTGACGCCGTCGGCGATGAGGAACGTGGCGGCGCGGGCGTGCTCAGCGACTATACGGATGGCGCGTGTCGTGGCCTGGTCCTTCCCGTACTGGCACCCCGATAGCTCTTCGACGCGGGCGATGATGGGTCGGAACAGGTCGGTGTCGTACACCGACGCGCGGCGCCCGGCGTTTTGGAGCACAGCCGCCCACCGCTCGAGGCCGGCGCCGGTGTCGATGTTCTTCTTCGGCAGGGGCGTACGGCTGCCGTCCTCGCGCTGGTAGAAGGTCATGAAGACCAGGTTCCACAGCTCCAGGAACCGCGCGACGCCGTCCTCGTCGCGGCAGTCGGCCTGGGGGTGGCAGGCGCCCTTCGCGCACTCCGGGCACCCTGGCGTGGGCCCGAAGTCGTAGTAGATCTCGCTGCATGGCCCGCAGGGACCCACGTCGCCGGAGAACCAGTAGTTGTCCTCCTCCCCGTAGCGCATGATGCGCGCCTGGGGCACGCCCACCTTGCGCCACTGTTCGAAAGCTTCATCGTCGTCCAGGAATACGGCCGCCCACAGCTTCTCCGCGGGCAGCGCCACGACCTTCGTCACCAGCTCCCAGGCCCAGGCGATGGCGTCGGCCTTGAAGTAGTCGCCGAAGCTGAAGTTGCCCAGCATCTCGAAGAACGTCAGGTGGCGGCCATCGCCCACGCTGTCGATGTCGGAGGTGCGGAAGCACTTCTGGACGCTGGTGGCGCGGGGATAGGGCGGCTCGGCCAGGCCCATGAAGTAGGGCTTGAACGGCACCATCCCGGCGCTGGTGAACAACAGGGTGGGGTCGCCGAACGGCACCAGCGACGCGCTGGGCACAGGCGTGTGCCCGTGGCGCACGAAGTAATCGGTAAACAGCTTCCGGATGTCGTCGCTGGTCATTGGGGGCATTGTACCGGCGGGCCCCGCGCAGGCGGAACCGGGCGCCAGGCGGCCCCGGCCCTGCTTGCGGCGGGCCCGGAGCCGACAATTCAGACAGGGGGACAGGGTGCAGATGTCTGCCTTGATGCGAGTTGCCCCGTTCCGGCGGCAGGACGTGCCGGCTCGCCTCTCGCTGCTGACCATCGCGGCAGGCGCAGCCGCCGCTCTGGCGGCCGTCGGCACGGTGGCCGTGTACGCGGCTGTCCTCTGGAGGATCGCAACCAACGCTTATGGCGCGACGGGCGACTTCCTCAGCTTCTACGCCGCGGGATGGCTGGTCCGCGGCAGTCACGCGGGCGACCTGTACGATCCCGACACCATCGAGTGGGCGCAGCGGCGTCTCTATCCGGGCGACTTCGACCTGGCCATCGGGTATCCCCTGCCGGTCTTCGTGGCCTGGCTGTTCGCGCCGTTCTCGGCGCTGCCGTTCACGCTGTCGTTCTTCCTCTGGATGGCGCTGAACGCCGTCTTGCTCGCTGGCGTCGTGTGGGCGCTCAACAGAGAGCTGGCGGCGGTTCCCGCGTCCGTTCGCCTGGCGTTCGCCGTCACGGCCGCGCTCTCGATGCCGGCCATCGCCACGCTCGTGTTCGGTCAGGTCGACCTCATCGCGCTGGCGGGTCTCCTGGGCGGCTACCTGGCGCTGCGCGAGCGACGCCCGGCGCTGGCGGGAGCGGCCCTGAGCATCGCTCTCGTCAAGCCACACCTGCTGGCCGGCGTCGCCCTCATGCTGCTGGCTCGCCGCGAGTGGAAGACCATCGGCTGGCTATCGGTCATCGGTCTGCCCCTGCTGGTCATTCCCGCGTTCGCCACCGACCCCGCGACTCTGGCGGGGAACGTCCGCATCCTGGCTTCCTACCCCGGCGCCGGGGATCAGCTTTCGGTGAACGCGGCGATGATGTCCAACTGGCGTGGGTTCGTTGCGAGCGCGACCAACAGCAACGACGTCTGGCTATGGCTGCCCGGCCTCGCCGCCATCGCGGCGGCGGCGCTCGCGCTTGCCGCGACGCGCTGGCGCATGATGAGCGGTCCGGCCGCGTTCGACCGCGGGTACGCGCTCGCCATGCTGCTGCCGCTCCTCGTGTCGCCGCACCTGCACACGCAGAGCCTGGTCCTCATGCTGCTGCCAGCGGCGCTGGCCCTGAAGTGGGGCGTCCCTGCCAGCGCCGCCCGCGAATGCCAGCAGACGGCCGTTACGTGGCTCCTCGCGAGCTACGCCGCCCTGTTCTTCCTGCCGGTTGCCGCCACCGCCGGGCTCTCTCTCACGGTCTTCGTGGTGGTCGCTGCCTACGGCGCGGCCGCCTTCTGGTGGCCCAGAGCGCGCGCCAGCCAGCCCCGAATCCCCGATCCAACGTCATGGCTGGCTGCCGAGGCCGCTCCATGAACGACAGACCTTGCGCTGCCCTGTCCCGTAGCTCAGCCATGCGCCGGTCCTACCAAACCACCTGCGCGATACCAGGCCGTGGGTGTCAGCACCTACGCCCGAGAGCATCGGACGCCGATGCTATTAGCACAGGAGGGACGATGCGTCCAAGCACGGTTGACGCCGCCCGCGGGCCGGACGGCAGGGCCGTGTCCGTCCCCAACTGGACGGCGGTATACGCGGCGACATTGCTGGCGCTGGCGGCGATCCAGGCGATTCTCATCTGGCGCGGCGCGAGCCTCTCCACGCCCGCCGTCTTTATCGTCCTGACCGTGTTCTTCGCCGGGCGCGGCCACAGGCTGGCTTTCGTCCGCGACTTCGCGCCGTTTCTGCTGGTGCTGTTGGTCTACTACTCGATGTGGGGCGTCGCAGACGAACTCGGAGGCCGCACGCTGGTAGCGCCTCAGATCGCAGCCGAAAAGGCGCTGTTCTTCGGTCACGTTCCGACCGTGGAATTGCAGACGGCCTTCTACGACCCTGAGCGCGCTCACTGGTACGACTTCGCGGCGGCTGGACTTCACCTGACGCACTTCGTCATTCCCGTGTTCTTCGCCGCCATCGTCTGGCAGAGCTACCGCCGGTTCCACGTCCAGTACATGACGTCCTTCGTGGCGCTGTCGTATGTGGCGTACGTCACCTTTGTCCTGATGCCGACGGCGCCGCCGTGGCTGGCGTCGCAGCAGGGCGCCTTGAGCGGGGTGAGCCTGGTTCAGGAGCACGTGCCCTTCTTCCAGCAGGCGTTCGAGTCGGCCAGCGCCAACCCGGTCGCCGCCTGGCCGTCCCTGCACGCCGCCATGCCGTGGCTGGTGTTCCTGTTCGCGTTGCGCCTGTGGGGGAGACGCGCCCTGCCCGGCCTCGCCTACCCTGCCCTCGTGTGGCTGGCCGTGGTCTACCTTGGACACCATTACGTCATCGACATCCTCGGCGGCGTCCTGTATGCGACGGCCGTCTACGCCGCCGTAGCCCACGTCCGATGGCCCGTCGCCGTCCGGGCGGCCTTGGGCTGGGTCAGGTCGCGGGGCCTGCGCCCCGGCCTCGCGCTGCGACGCGTCGGCGTGAAGGCGTGACTGCGCTGCCCGGCCTGCGCGTTGCTCGCAATTTCTGGCCGAAGCTATAATTACTGGCTCTGCGCCACCTACGGCGCTGCACTTGATGGGACGCCCCCAGCGAACCAGAACGGAGGACGCGCAGCTTGCCACTCGTGGACCCGGTGACCGGCCTCCACACGCTTCTGGTTCCTGTCGATGGCTCCCCGGAAAGCCTCGCCGCAGTGGCGCTGGCCTGCGGCATCGCAAAGAGGTCCAAAGGGCAGGTGCTGGTGGCTCACGTCATCGAAGTGCCCCGGGCGCTACAGCTTGATGCCGAACTCGTGGTCGAGGCCGCCAGCGGCGAGCAGATACTGCGCCGCGCCGAGGAGATCGCTGAGACGCTCGACTTCAAGGTTCAGGGGGAACTGCTACAGGCCCGCGACGCCGGCCACGCCATCGTCGACGAGGCCACCGAGCGCAAGGCTGACGCGATCGTACTCGGCGTCGCCTTCCGAAAGCCCTACACAGAGGTGGAAATGGGGCGCCTGACCGGCTACGTGCTCAGCAACGCGCCCTGCAACGTGGTCCTCTGGCGGCATCCCATCCCCGAGGAGCCACCGGAGGGCGGGACGGGGAAATGAAGGCCGTCATCATGGGCTGCGGCCGCGTGGGCGCCGAGCTGGCCGCCAGCCTCTACCGGCAGGGGATCGACGTGACAGTCCTCGACCTCGACCCCAAGGCGTTCCGCTTCCTGCCCGACGATTTCAAAGGCAAGAAGGTCGTCGGAAACGGCATCGACCAGGAGGTGCTGCGCCGCATCGGCGTCGAGGATGCCGACGTCTTCGTCTCGACAACCCGCGGCGACAATCGCAACGCCATGGCGGCGCAGATGGCGAAGCACATCTTCGGCGTCTCCCGCGTCGCGAGCCGCATCTTCGACCCGATGCGCGAGGAGATGTACCGGAGCATGGGCCTGCGCACCATCAACCCGACGAAGATCCAGGCCCGCCTCCTTCTCGAGGCGCTGGACCTGGGAGAGGATGGCCAGCCGAAAGGCAAAGCCTGACGTGTACATCATCGTGATCGGCGGCGGCAAGGTCGGCTTCTACCTGGCAAAGGAGCTGCTCGAAGGCAACCACGAGGTGCTGGTCATCGAGCAGAACTCCGAGAAGTGCGCCCGCATCACCGAGGACCTGGGCGAGATCGTCATGGAAGGCGACGGCTGCGAGGCCACCACGCAGGAGAAGGCGGGCATGGCCCGCGCCGACCTGCTCCTGGCGGTGACGGGCGAGGACGAGGACAATCTAGTGGCATGCCAGCTTGCCAAGCACCGCTTCCACGTCCCCCGCACCTTCGCCCGCATCAACAACCCGAAGAACGAACTTATCTTTCGCAAGCTGGGCATCGACGCCACCGTCAGCGCCACCAGCGCCATCATGTCCCACATCGAGCAGGAGCTGCCTGCCCACCCACTCATCCCGCTGCTCACGCTCAGGGGCAGCGGCCTAGAGGTGGTGGAGGTCAAAATACCGGGGGGAGCCGCTGTCGTCGGCCGCCGCATCCGCGACATCCTCTTGCCCCACCAGTCGATCATCGTGCTGGTCATCGACCGCGACGGTCAGCCCCACGTGCCGACCAGCGAGACCATCCTCCACGCCGAGGACGAGGTGCTGGCCGTGACGATGATGGAAAGCGAGGAGGCCATGCGGCGCGCACTTACCGAGCCGCCGGCCCAGCGCAGCTTCTAGTGCCGATCCGATTCGATGCTGCGGGAATCAAGGCGCTGATGTCACCCTGAGGGCCCGTCATGAGCGGGACCGTCGAAGACTCGCCCCTGGCGAGAATGGTCTAGCCCTGGACTCCCAGCGCTCTGATTGTTTCGCCAGATGCTTCGTCCGCCTTTGGCGGACTCAGCATGACAACCTGGGAGCTTCCACAGGCGAAGCGTTCTGGGTTCATACCTTTGGGTTTTAGGAGCGCCAGTGCCCTTGCGACTCGCCTACCTGGGACCGCCCGGCACCTTCTCCGAGGAAGCGGCCCTGCAGTACGCCCCCGCCGCCGAACTGGTACCGGTCACGACCTTCGCCGCCGTGCCCGAGGCCATCACGTCCGGCCTGGCGGACGAGGGCGTCATCCCCATCGAGAACTCGCTCCAAGGGTCCGTCACGGAGACGGTGGACGCGCTGATCGAGTCGCCCGGCGTCGCCATCAAGGCCGAACTCATCATCGACGTCGTACAGTGCCTGCTGGCCAGGCCCGGCACGGCGATAGAGGACATCCGCGTGCTGTACTCGCTGCCGCAGCCGTTGGGCCAGTGCCGCAAGTTCATCGAGACGCGCCTGCCCGGCGTCCAGACCGCCGCCGCCCTGTCTACCGTCGCTGCCGTCGAGGAGATGATGCGCCAGCCCGAGGGCGCAGCCGCCGCCGCCATCGGCACGCGGCGCGCCGCCCAGCTATACGGTGCCGCCGTCCTCGCCGACGACATCGCCGACGCCCCCAACAACCAGACGCGCTTTGTCGCGCTGGCGAAAGAAGACCATCCGCCCACCGGCGACGACAAGACGTCCATCGCTTTCTCCGTGGCCCACGATCGGCCGGGAACCCTCGTGGGCGTCCTGCACGAGTTCGCCGACCGCGGCATCAACCTCACCAAGATCGAGTCGCGGCCATCGAAGCAGGAACTCGGCATCTACGTCTTTCTCATCGACCTCCAGGGGCACCGCACAGACCCGCCGGTGGCCGAGGCTCTGCAGGCGGTAGAGAAGCTGTCGTACTTCTTCCGCGTGTTCGGGTCGTATCCCCGGTGCAGGAGGGACTCGTGAACCAGCCGCGGATCGGCGTCACGCGCTGGGAGGACGTGACCGGCGAGCGCATCGCCGACTACTACCGGCGCATCCGCGAGGCTGGAGGCGTCGAGGCCGATCTCGGCCCAGACGTCGCGTTGCGCGACCCCAACGAGCTGATGCGCGAACTCGATGGCCTCGTTCTCACCGGCGGCGTCGACATCGACCCCGCCGTCTACGGCGCCGAGCGCCATCCCAAGACCAACCGCTCGCTGCGGGAACGCGACGACTTCGAAGCCGGGCTGGTGCTCGCGGCCATCAATCTCGATGTGCCAGTCCTGGGCATTTGCCGGGGACACCAGATCCTGAACGTCGTGTGCGGCGGTCAGCTCCTCCAGCACATCGATGACGGTAGCCACCGGGCCGACTACAAGGCCGACCCAAGCGGCGTCTCGCGAGAGCACACGGTGTCACTTAATGGACGTCTGGCGGCTATCTACGGCGAGAGCGAGATTCTGGTCAACTCGCGGCACCACCAGGCCGTGACGCTGGACGTCCTGGGAGGCGGCCTGCGCGTCCTGGGCGCCGCGCCCGACGGCATCGTCGAGGCGCTGGAGCGCGAGGGCTCGCGTTGGGTGCTGAGCGTCCAGTGGCACCCGGAGCGCCCGGAAGGGCAGATACCGGGCTTCGCCGAGCGCTCCCGGAGGCTCTTCGCGGCGCTCGTCGAGGCCGCCCGCGGGCGGTGAAGGCCCGGCCTTCCGCTACCTCGTCTTGAACGTAAGTGGACCAAATGGTAGCGTAAGGTAAACAATTTTCGCCCGTCTCCGGGCGCTGCCAAGAAGGCGCACCGCATGACCATCGAAGGGACCAACGCCGGCAGAATCCGCCCCGTGCGCATCGAGGACGAGATGCGCGTGTCGTACCTCGACTACGCCATGAGCGTCATCGTCGCCCGCGCGCTCCCAGACATACGCGACGGCTTGAAGCCGGTCCAGCGCCGCATCCTCTACGCCATGTCGGAGCTGGGGTTGCGTCCCAACTCCCAGTTCAAGAAGAGCGCCCGCATCGTCGGCGAGGTCCTGGGCAAGTACCACCCGCACGGCGACAGCCCCGTGTACGAGGCCATGGTCCGCATGGCTCAGGACTTCTCCATGCGCTACCCGCTGGTCGCGGGCCAGGGTAACTTCGGTAGCGTCGACAACGATCCGCCCGCGGCCATGCGCTACACCGAGGCCCGCCTGGCCGCCATCGCCGAGGAGCTGCTGGCCGACATCGACCGCGACACGGTGGACTTCGTCCCGAACTTTGACGAGAGCCTGGAGGAGCCGCTGGTGCTGCCGGCGCGGCTGCCCAATCTGCTGGTCAACGGCAGCTCAGGCATCGCCGTCGGTATGGCGACCAGCATACCGCCCCACAACCTGGGCGAGATTTGCGACGCCATCGCGCTCCTCATCGACAACGCCGATACGACGACCGAAGAGCTGTGTTCGATCGTCAAGGGACCGGACTTCCCGACCGGCGGCATCATCTACCGCATGCGCCGCGACTCGGCCGTCGACGCAGAGGGCAACCGCAAGGAGGTGAAGACCGACGGCATCCGCGCCGCCTACGCCGACGGGCGCGGACGCATCGTCATGAAGGCCCGCGCGCGCATCGAGGAATCGGCGCGGGGGGGCCGCGAGGTTATCGTCGTGACCGAGCTTCCGTACCAGGTCAACAAGGCCGCGCTGGTGCAGCGCATCGCCGAGCTGGCCAAGGCGCGGAAGATCGACGGCATCAGCGACCTGCGCGACGAATCCGACCGCCACGGGATGCGCATCGTCATCGAGCTGAGCCGGGGCGGCCAGGCGCGCCGCGTGCTGAACGCGCTCTACCGCCACACGGCCATGCAGTCGGCCTTCCCGGTAAACATGGTGGCGCTGGTCGACAGCCAGCCGCGTACGCTGGGGCTGAAGGAGGCCCTGGTCCATTACATCGACCATCGCCGCGTGGTCATCCGCCGCCGGACGGAGTACGACCTGGGCAAGGCCCGCGAGCGCGAGCACATCCTCCAGGGCTACATGATCGCCCTCAACGACCTCGACGCCGTCATCCAGACCATCCGCAGGGCGAAGTCGGCCGACG
Organism: Chloroflexota bacterium; assembly: GCA_037440665.1. Taxonomy (GTDB): domain Bacteria; phylum Chloroflexota; class Dehalococcoidia; order DSTF01; family JACRBR01; genus DATLZC01. The sequence goes on along the minus strand of JBBITS010000054.1, from coordinate 4,001 downwards.
ACGCCAAGAC
>JBBITS010000054.1:2072-3957 GCA_037440665.1 Chloroflexota bacterium | reverse complement strand
CAGGCCCAGGCCGTCCTCGATATGCAGCTTCGCCGCCTGGCTCAACTCGAACGTCAGAAGATCGAGGATGAGTACAAGGAGGTCATTCAGCAGATCAACTACCTGGAGGACCTGCTGGCCAACCCGCGCAAGATCGACTTCCTAATCAAAGAAGACGCCCTCGAAGTCAAGAAGAAGTACGGCGACGAGCGCCGCACCCTGATCATGAGCGAGGAAGCGGAGGAGATCAGCGACGAGGACCTCATCGCTCATCAGGAGGTGCTGGTCACCCTCAGCGCCCGCGGCGCCATCAAGCGGCAGCCGCTGGAGACCTACCGTGTGCAACAGCGGGGCGGCCGCGGAATCACCGGCATGCCCACGCGCGAGGCCGACGCCGTCCACCGTCTGGTCGTCTGCGACACGCACGACGACCTGCTCTACTTCACCGAGCGCGGCCGCGTGTTCAAGAGCAAGGCTTACGAACTGCCCGACGTGAAGCGCACGGCCAAGGGCGTCGCCATCGTCAACGTCATCGATTGCCCGCCCGGCGAGCTGGTAACCGCCGTGGTCGCCGCCCGCAACTACGACAAGGACTACATGGTGATGGCGACGGCCAAGGGCGAAGTGAAGAAGACGCCGCTCTCCGACTTCCGGCAGGTGCGCCGCAACGGCCTGATCGCCATGGACCTCGAGCCCGACGACCATCTGGTCAACGCGCGGCTGGTCGCGGAGAACGACGACATCGTGCTGGTCACCAGCGACGGGCAGTCGGTCCGGTTCAGCGTCAGCGAACTGAGGTCCGCTTCGCGCACCAGCGGCGGCGTGCGCGGCATTCGCCCGGCCAAGGGCGCGCAGGTCGTCGGCATGGACATCGTCATATCCGGCCACGAGCTGTTTTCCATCTCGCAGAACGGCTTCGGCAAGCGGACGCCGTTCGAGGATTACCCCCGCCATCACCGGGGCGGCAGCGGCGTGCGCACGTACCTCATCACGCCGAAGACGGGGCCGCTGGTTACGGCGCGCACCGTCAGCGCGGATCAGGAACTCATCGTCGTCTCCCGCGAGGGGGTGGTGCTGCGGACGCGGATGGAGAGCATACGCCAGACGGGCCGCGCCGCGCAGGGCGTCACCGTCATGAACATCGACGAAGGCGACGCCGTCGCCGCCATGACCACGGTCTCGATGTCCAGCGGTACCGCGCCCGCGCCGCAGCCATCGCCGGACGGCTCGGACAGCCCGCCAGCGCCGGAGACGAACGGAACTGGGAAAGCGCCGAAGGCCAAGGCCAAGCCGCAGCCCGCCGCCAGGCCCGCCGCGCCCAGAGCTTCGACTAGCGCCAGGCCATCGTCCGCGCTGGCGAAGAAGGTGACCGGCGCGCGGGCCAGAGCGGCGGGAAAGCCCCCCTCGAAGCAGACGAAGCAGGCCGCGCCTCGCGTCGCGAGAGGAAAGGCCCCCAGGCCAGCATCCAAGCCTGCCACCAGAGCCGCGAAAGGCAAGGCTGTCGCGCCCAAGAAGGCGGTCGCTCCGAAGCCGAAGGCTCAGGCGAAGAAGGCCGCAGGCAAGAAGCCGCCCGCGGCCCGGCGGGGCAGGAGATAACCCCGAACCTTCGCCCCGCGTTGCGCGCAGACACCGCCAAACGTAGGATCGGCCCATGGCGCTGACCATCGTCCCGTTCGAAGAGCGGCACGTCGACGCGGCGGCCGGGCTGCTAGCGCAGCGGCACCGACGCGACCGCCAGCGCGAGCCGGACCTCCCGGCGGCCTACGAATCACCCGAGCAGACACGTCCGGCGATCCAGCGCGCGCTGGAGCCGACAGGGACGCGCGGCGTCGCCGCCCTGCGCGACGGCGCCATGGTGGGCTACATGATCGGCGCGCCACAACTGTTTCCACCGACGCACTTCCTT
>JBBITS010000054.1:0-2054 GCA_037440665.1 Chloroflexota bacterium | reverse complement strand
TTCTTCCCGCCTCGGGGCGCGGCCTGCGGCTACGCAGCCCACGCGGTCGCCGACGGCGAGGACGCCGTGAGCCTTTACCGCGAGATGTATGCCGGGCTATCGGCTTCGCTGGTGCGTTCGGGCTACTTCGTCCACCAGATCGAACTGCCCGCGAAGGACGCCGAGGCGCAGGAGGCCTTCGTGTCGCTGGCCTTCGGCCGCGACCTCTGTCTGGCACTGCGCGGCGTCGAACCCGCCAGCGGGAGGGCCAACGCGGGCGTCGACGTGCACACCGCGGCGGCCGAGGACATCGAGGTCGTCCTGAAGCTCAACCACGAGCTGGCGCTGCACCACGCCAACGCGCCCATCTTCGCGCCCCTGGTCCCGGAAACCGCTCCCAGCCACCGCGAATTCCAGAGCGGCTTGCTGAGCAACCCAGACGACCCGCACTTCGTCGCCTACGGCCAAGGCCGCGCCCTTGGCATGCAGACGTTCATGCCGCCGCTGTTCCTCTCGCCACTCTCGGCGCCCGAGGGGACCGTGTACCTGTTCCAGGGCATCGTGATCAAGGACGCCCGCGCGGGCGGTGTCGGCACCGCCATCCTCGACCACGCCATGGCCTGGGCGCGCGAACAGGGCTACCGCCACTGCGCGCTGCACTACGCCACGCCGAACATCGAGGGCACCCGGTTCTGGACGCGCAGCGGCTTCCGTCCCCTTACCTACCGCATGACGCGCTGGATCGACAAGCGCATCGCCTGGGCTAACGTCTGATGGCGGCCGGTGACGTCGTCATCCGGCGGGCGCGAGCGGACGACCTGCCGCGCATCGTCGAGCTGCTGCAGCAGGAGTCGCTGCCCGGCGAACAGCGCGAGGACCCCGGCCCTCCTTTGCCCGAGGCCTACGTCCGCGCCTTCGAGGCCATCGACGCCGACCCCCGCCAGCGCCTGGTGGTGGCTGAAGTCGACGGCGAGGTCGTGGGCACTCTCGTCATGGTCATCATGGCGAACCTCTCCTACCGTGGCGGGACCATCGCCCAGTTGGAGAACGTCGTCGTCGACGAGCCGCTGCGGGGACAGGGCGTCGGCGAGACGATGGCGCGCTGGGCGATGGAGGAGGCACGGCGATCTGGCTGCTTCCGCCTCCAGCTCACGAGCAACAAGGCCCGCAAGGACGCCCATCGCTTCTGGGAGCGCCTGGGCTTCGTGAAGTCCCACGAAGGCTTCAAGTTGCCACTTTAACAGAATCTGGTATACTACGGGCAAATTGGCAGAATCCCGATTTCTGCCATATCCGGAGAACATGACATGAGACGGCCAGGAACGACCCTCGATCGCGCGGGCCGGGTGCTAATCCCGGCGAAGGTCCGCAAGGCGATGGGCATAAAGCCGGGGGACCGGCTGGTCCTGCGGCTGGAAGACGAAGAGCTGCGGGTCATGTCCCTAGATCGGGCCATACGCCGCGCCCAGGAGATCGTGCGAAAGTACGTGCCGCCGGGCGTCCTGCTCTCCGAGGAACTGATCGCCGATCGGCGCGCCGAGGTCGAACGTGAGCGCCAGCGTTCTTGACGCCTCCGCCTTGATCGCCCTGCTGCAGCAAGAACCTGGCGCCGGTCGCGTGGCAGACGCCATGACTGGCGGATTCGCGATAAGCGCCGCGAACTTCGCGGAGGTCGTGACGAAGCTGGCGGAGCGTGGCCTGCCAGAAGACGCCATCCGCGAGTTCCTGCAGGAGTTCGAGGCTAGCGTCGTTGACCTCGATACGGGCCTGGCCTACTCAATAGGGCTCCTCCGGCCTCATACCCGACAGCAAGGACTATCGCTCGGCGACCGTGCCTGCCTAGCGCTTGCCCGTCGTTTGGGACTGCCAGCGGTCACAACAGACCGAACGTGGCGCAACCTGGACATCGGGGTGCAGGTCGTGACGATTCGTTGACGGCGGTCGCCAGTGGCGTTCATTGTCAGATTGCGTCACGCCACGCTGATGGTCATAGACAATGTAGTTCGACCCGTCTGAGGGGGCGAGTGGTTGTGCCCGCCCACCCTACGGATTTGTTGAAGCTGGGGGACACCCCC
>JBBITS010000053.1:0-12558 GCA_037440665.1 Chloroflexota bacterium | reverse complement strand
CCATCTTCCCGTGGACGTGGTTCCAGGCTTCGGTGCTCATCGCTACGCCTGCCTTCGCGTCCAACGGCGCACTGATAAAGAAGGTCTCGTTCCCCCGGGCCGTGCTGCCCCTCTCGACCATCGCCAACAACGGCGTGCACTTCCTGCTTTCGGTGCCCATCATCGCCCTGGCGGTGGCGATCAGCGGCCATACGCCCTCGCCGGTGTGGATCATTGGCATCCCGATTCTGGGCGTCATCCAGCTCGCCCTGCTGATGGGCGTGGTGCTCTTCATCGCCTCGCTGGACGTGTTCTTCCGCGACCTGGAGCACCTGATCGAAGTGCTGCTCCAGTTGTGGTTTTATGTAACGCCGGTAATCTACCCGCTAGCCATCGTGCCCGAACGATGGGAGGTCTACCTGCGCCTCAACCCGCTGACATCCATCATCGAGGGCTGGCGCGACCTGTTCACCGACAACACGCTGCCGACCGCCGACCTGTGGCCCGCGCTGCTGTTCGCGGCTGGCGCCGTGGCCGTGGGCATGCTGACGTTCCAGCGCACCCAGGGGAGCTTCGCCGATGCCCTCTGAGACAGCGGCCCCGGCGCTGGTCCTAGAAGGCGTGACGAAGCAGTACTCGCTCTCGCTGCAGCGCGAGGCCACCGACGTGAAGAGCGCCGTGCTGCACCTGCCGCAGTTCCTGACCAAGGCCAGACGGCCCTTCACCGCGCTCGAAGACGTCAGCCTGACAGTGAGCCGGGGCGAAAGCTTCGGCGTCATCGGCCCCAACGGCTCCGGCAAGAGCACGATGCTGCGCATCATGGCGGGCATAACGCCTCCGACCAGAGGCCGGGTGACGGCGCGCGGACGCGTGTCGGCGCTGCTGGAGCTGGGCTCAGGCTTCCACCCGCAGATAACGGGTCGCGAGAACGCCGTTCTGAACGCTGTTCTCCTCGGCCTGACGCTGCGGGAGGCGCGCGAGGTGCTGCCCGAGATCATCGAGTTCTCGGAACTGGGCGCGTTCATCGACCAGCCGATGCGGACGTACTCGTCGGGGATGTACTTCCGTCTCGGCTTCGCGGTCGCGGTCCACGTGCGGCCGGAGATCCTTCTAATCGACGAGGTGCTGGCGGTCGGCGACGCCGAGTTCCAGCGCAAGTGCCTGAACCACGTGGCCAGCCTGCGCAAGCAGGGCGTTACGATGGTCATCGTCACCCACGACCTGATGCGGTTGCCCGAGTTCTGCGACCGCGCCATCCTTCTGGAGAACGGCCGCATCACCGACCACGGGGAGCCCCAGCAGGTTGTGCACAACTATCTGGCGCGGGTCGAGCGGCTGCTGGCGCTCAGCCGTGACGAGATCGAGGAGCTGCGTCAGAAGCCGAAGGTAGCGTCGTGATGAAGATGGTCCGTCTCGACTTCAGCGGCATGGCGTCCGGCCTGGGCGCGATCCAGGTGGGCGAGGGCCAGCGCGAGGGACTGAACCTGCGCGCGCGCCTGGGGCCGGCTCTCCCCTTCCGGGACGGCAGCGTGGACGAAGTGTTCCTCGACGATGGTCTGGCGCACGTGTCCGACTTCGTGTGCACGTTGGAGGAGCTGTGGCGAGTGTGCCTGCCCGGCGCGCTCATACACCTGCGCCTGCCGCATGCGTCGTCCGCCTGGGCGGTGAGCCGCGACCCGCGGCATCCGAACCGCTACACGCTGGAGACGTTCAACTACTTCGACCCGCGCTTCAAGGACGCCCATTGTCCGACGCCGGCGACGTTCCGCGTGGAGCAGGCGGAACTGCGGGTAACTGGCGCGCGGGGCGACCCCTCGGGCCTGGCGCTGGCGCGAGGGCCGCTGGCGCGAACCATCGAGCGTTTCGCCAACCGCAACCGGGGTATGCAGTACCGCGCCGAGCGCTGGTTCGCAGGCCTCTTCGGCGGTTTCGAGGAGATGAGCGTCGTCCTGGCCGTCGAGAAGTAGCGGCCATGCCATCCGCGCAGACACCGTCGCCGCCTGAGGTCGACCTGTCCTACAGCGTCGAGGACTTCAGCGCCGGCGCCCACCGCGATAGCCTCTTCTTTCACGAGCGCATCGAATCAGCGATGGCGGACCTGGCTACAGAGGGCCGCCCGGCCCGCGTGTTGGACGTGGCCTGCGGTCTCGGCAAGCAGGCCGCCGCGATCCGCCGGCGCGGGCCCGAAACCTGGGGTCTAGAGGCCTCGGACCAGATGATCGGCCTGGGCCGCTACATCGACCCGCAGAACGAGGTCATCTACGTCCGGGGCATCGCCGAGTCGCTCCCGTTCGCTGGCGCAAGTTTCAACCGCGTGGTCTGCCAGGGCGCGCTGGACCACTTCGCTGACGCGCAGGCGTTCATGCGCGAGGCCGCGCGCGTGCTGCAGCCCGGCGGGCGCGTCGTCATCGCCCTGGCCAACTACGAGAGCCTCTCCTGCCGCCTGGGCCGCGCGCTGACTTCCATGAAGCGCAGGCTGGGCCGGCCAGAGCTGCCCGGACGTCCGTACTGGGAAGTGCCCGAGGACCACAACCTGAAGGGCACGCTGACGGCCCTGCGGGACCTGGGAGGAGGCGCGCTGGAACTGGAGCAGTGCTTCGGTGTCTCTCTCCTCTGGCTGTTCAGCCGCTGGGGACCGCTTCTGGACCGCCTGCCGATGCCGCTAGCGCGCGGCCTGTGGAACGGGCTCGACCGCGTCGCGCGGCGGGCTCCTGGCCTTGCCGATATGATGATCTCGGTCTGGCGCGTGCCGGGCGTCACCAGCAGGGGTGGCAGAACGCAGCCCGGGCTCTAACGCGATGGTGCTGAAGCAGATCAGGGACGACTACGACGCCTACGCCGACGCCTCGTTCAAGGTGGTGCCGGCGCGCCCGCTGTGGGACCACTGGTCCGCGCGCGCCGAGCGCGCCGCGGCCATCGTGTTCGACGGCGCGTGGCCTGCAGTCGCGCTCTTCCGCCTGAAGCTCTGGTTCCGCGAGCACGGCCTGCACCCCCTGGGCTGGGCGTGTGACTCCGTCTCTCGCGCGCTGTGGAAGGTGTTCATCGGGCAGAACGTCGAGGCCGGGCCTGGGCTCATCATCGCCCACGGCAACGTCGTCATCGACGGCAAGTGTACGCTGGGCCGGGACGTGCAGATCAGCCCGTTCGTCACCATCGGCCTGAGCAACAGCGCGCGCATCGGCTTCTCAGTCTACGGGCCGACCATCGGGAACAACGTCTACATCGGGACGGGCGCGAAGGTGCTGGGCCCCATCACCATCGGCGACAACGTCCGCATCGGCGCCAACGCCGTGGTCCTGGACGACGTGCCTCCCGACACGACGGTCGTCGGCGCGCCTGCACGGGTCGTAGGGCCGAACCCGTGGACGGCCGGCCAGCTTGCGCCGTTCGCGCCCCGGCGCCGCCGACGCAGGTCGCAAGAGCCAGGCGAACCCCGCTGAGCGCTCAGGCGTCCTCGGCGATCCACTGGCCGTAGTTGTACTGGGCAAGCGAGCCTGGCAGGCCGGGCTGGCGCCCTCGCACGAACCGCCACGCCGTGCTGTACGAAACGCCCGTGTAGAGTTGAATGAGGGGCCCATGACTGGCCAGCATCCGCCGTTGGGCGTCCAGCAGCGTCGCGCGCCGCGTCTCACGGTCGAACTCGCCCCAGCTCCGGGTCACCAGCCAGTCCACAACGTCGTCTATGAAGCCGAACCAGTTGCCGAGGCCGTTCACTCCGGCGCTGTGATAGAAGCGCGTGGGGATGTCCGGCGATTCATATGGCGTGTGCGTGACCAGCGTGGCATGGAAGTTGCCGGTGCGCAGGTTGATGAACCACTGGAACAGCTCGAGCGCCTGATGCTCGGCGTTGAAACCCAGGTCCTTGAGCTGGCTCACGACGCGGCCCGCGATGTCCACTACAGCGGGCAGGTTTGAGGACTGGACGACGATCTTGGCACCGGCGGCGCCGGCCTCTTCGATTAGACGCCGGGCGTCCGCCTGCCTCACAGCGGGGTCGGTGTTGGAACGATATGCAGCGTCGATCTCGGTGTCCGGCAGCGCCCAGTAGCCATCGGCAAGGTGCGGCGTGATCGGGCCGAGGATGCGCCCGTCGCCGTACGTCACCTCGTCGATCAGCTTCTCGCGGTGAAGCCCGAAGTCGATGGCCTGGCGCACGCGCTCGTCGTTAAAGGGCGCCTGGTCTACGCGCATTCCCAGCGACACGTAGGATAGGCTGGGCACGCCGTAGGTCTCGACGTCGTCGCCGAACTCCTGCAATACCTGCGCCGCCTCGACCTTGTCGCGATTGGCCATCTGCTGGACGGAGCGCTCGCGAAAGGCTGCCACTTTCGCCTCGTCGTTGACCAGCACCTGCCACTTCATGCCGTCGAGGTACGGCAGATCCGTGTTGAAATACCCGTCGAACCGCTTCAGTTCGATCTCGTGGTTGTTGTCCATGTGCTCGAGCTGGAACGGGCCGCTGCCTATGGCCTTCGCCGTCAGGTTCTCCGTCAGCAGCTCCTCAGGCAGAATGGCGCCGGAGCCGATGGCGCCGAGGGCGTCGTACGTGTAGGCGTACGGGAACCGCGTCTTCACCACCATCGTTTCCAGGTCCTGAGCCTCGATGCGGTCCATGACCGACGTGTGCCACGTCTTGTTCGTCACCAGGGGATTGTCCCGGTAGCGGTAATGGGAGAAGGCGGCGTCTTCGGCGTCCACGACGCGGCCGCGGACGGGCGCCAGGTCGTGGAATCTTATGCCCGGCTTGAGCTTGATGATGTACGTCTGGAGGTCAGGCTGCTCCACGGACTCCGCGTGGTCGAGGACGATCTTGTCGGTGCGAAAGTCGTTGTGCAGCAGGTAGCCGTACAGCCGGGGGAAGATGGCCAGCCCGGTCGCCACCTCGACGTGCGGGTCGACGCCGAAGGTCGGAGGGACGGTGGTGCCTGTCACGAGCACGCCGCCGCGCCCCGGCTCCTCAGCGTCTGCGGTGGGCGCCGCGCGGTAAACGGGCAGATCGGGAGGCGCCTCGTCGTCGCCACCGCAGGATGCGGCAAGGGCGCCCGCGGCCGAGCCCGCAAGAAAGACGCGCCGCGAAACGCGACGCGCCGCCAGCCGCTCCCAGTAGCTTGCTCCCGGCACCTCTCCTCCTCCGCCGCCGGCGGCGGTTCCGCCGTAGTGTACCCGCTGAAGGCCGGAAATGCCGCCGCGCGTCAGGCCTGCTCGCGCGCCTCCCGGAACGCCTCGCCCAGAACCCTCCAGACGACTTCCGGCCGCGCGCAGCGGATCGCCGACATGCTGGCCGTGCCTTCGTAGCTCCATGCGGCAACGTGGGTCGCGCCCTCCTCCACGGCCACCCGGACGCCCATGCGCAGCTCTTCTTCCCGCCCCTCGGGAACCGCGAACGCCTGCACCCAGACCTGCGTCCCGCGCCCGTACTTCTTCGACACTTCGGCGGCGCGCCGCGAGAAGGCGCGAGCGAACGGCTCCGGGTCGGCCTTCGCCGCATACCAGTAGGGGTCGCAGCCGAAGACGTCCAGGTCAGCGATCGACGCCGCGGCGTCCCAGTCGGCGATGCCGAATTCCAGCCACGGCCTGTCTCGCTTCACGCCCTGGCGCTCCCACCAGGCGCGCACGCGCCCTGCGTATTCGGTAAGGCCTGCGCCCTCGAAATCCGTCGGTATCAGACAGAGGGCGTTTCGAAGGCTCTGTCGTCTGGCTTCCTGGCACATTTCACTCAGGAACTCGACGAGAAACAGCTCGCGGAAGCGGCGCACCTCTCCGTCCATCACCGGCGGCATGGCGTGGCGAGCCGAGCGCCGGAACTTCTGCTGACACCAGTCGCAGTAGCAGGCGTAGCCTCCCTCGCGCAGGAGTTCCATGCCCACGCCAGCGAAGTGCGGTTCGTCCCAGAACACGACGTCCCCACCGGCCTCGGCGCCAGCCCGCACCCACTCGCGCATGTAGCGCCGGGTTTCCGGGTGATTCGGGCACGCCGCCGGCAGCCTCTTCCCGTCGGTGGCGACCTGCAGAGCTTCAGGATGTTCGACGAGGAAGCGCGAGAGCGACTCGCCGCCGAAGATGCCCATCACGGCCCAGGGATCCATCCACGCTTCGAGGCCGGCGTCGTGCGTGGCTGCGACGATCTCGCGCATGGTCTCTCGCCGCCAGATGAGGTCGCTCTCCGTCAGGCAGTGCACGACGTACGTGCAGCCGTGGGCCACCATGTCGGCCAGGTCTTCACGGACGTGGCGGAGCGACCGCTGGTCGAAGTAGCTGACGCCAGTTTCAGTCAACCCGGCTCCTTCCGCCTCTGCATACAGTCCGCCGTCGTGCGGGAGTATACTCCGCGCGCCCGGCAGGAACCCGCCCGGGGGCTTTGAATGTGCTGGGCCGTGCCCGTAGACTGTGGGCGGCCTGCCGCACCCGAACGCCTTCGCGTCGACAGCCGCCCGGCCCAAGCGGCGCCGAGCAGGGCCGCCAGAGCGTGGGGACGCCCTGCACCGGGCGTCAGGCCCGCAAGGATGAGCGTAAACCTGCACCAGGATCGGTCACAGGCAGCCTGCCCACCGCTGCATGTCTGCATGCGCGTCTCTCAGGTCCTACCGCCCAGGGCAGAGGCCTCGCTCCCATGAGGCGGGCTATCGCCGCCGCCGCAATGATCGTCGCCGTTGGCGCGGCCTTCTCAGGCTCACCGGAAGCGCGAGCATACCGCCTCTCCTCTTACCACTGGCCCGACGACCGCATACCGGTGCCCTACTGCGTCAACCCGACGGGCATTCCCGCTGGGGACGACGGCCAGCCAATCATGACGGCGCAGCAGTTCACTCAGGCGGTCATCCAGACCTTCGACAAGTGGCGAGCCGTGCCCCTGTCGCGCATCTGGGCCGTGTACGTCGGCCCATGCCCGGATCATCCCGCTACCGACAACGATGACGGCGTCAACGCCGTCGGCTGGGGACCGCTGATCGGGCCTCAGGTGGGCCTGACCCGAGTGCGGTCGTTCCTCCTGTCGCACGAGGCCATCGAAGCCGACCTGATAGTGGACAACGGCGACGTGCGGACGCACTTCGCGGGACGGATGCCCTACTTCCGGGACACTGTCCTGCCGTCAGTGCTGGCGCACGAGGCCGGGCACGTCCTTGGCCTCGACCACACCGACGACCCACTCGCGCTGATGTATGACACGCTGCCTGATGGCGAGCTGGCGCAGGGGCCGCGGGCGGACGACGTCTCCGGCATGACAGCCCTCTATCCAGGGAGAGAGCGCGCGTGGATGACTCACGTCCAGGACGCCGTTTGCTCGCCGTCCGCAAACTTGGCCGCAGTGACGTTCGCGTGGGCCGGGCCGCCGCCGGCGGAGGGCAACTTTGGGTACTACCTGGACCTGACGCTCGACGTGTTCTTCGGCGCCTTCGTGAATGTTGACCTCGGCGCCGACGCCTCGTCTTACACGTGGCCGGGGCTCACCGGCGGTCTGACCCACTACTGGCGTCTGTACAACCTGAACGCCGACGGCAACGGCCACACGCCGGCGCCAGCCTTCGTCACGCCCCGTTGCTACGCCGGCCTGCCCGTGCCCGCAGGTCCGACCAGCCTCGACGCTCTCTTCGTCTGCCGTCCCGACGGGACGGTGACGGCGACCTTCCGCTGGAACCGCGCGCTGGGGGCGACGGGATACTACCTCGACTTGACCCTGGACCCGCGCTTCGGCGCCTTCCTCGCTACATCTATCGAAGGTGGCGCCACGACGGTGTACAAGTGGTCCGGACTGCTACCAGGAACCCGCCACTACTGGCGCGTGTGGGCGTACAACACGTGGGGTGGAGCGCACGGCTACGGAGCGCCCTTCGTGACGCCTTCGTGCTCCTGACGTGGCCGGGGCTGACAGCCAGATGGAGGGCGATATCCAGGCCGCAGCGCCCTGACCGGCGGTTGACGGATGCCGTAGCCTCGAAGCGGGACGCGGGATTGATTCCGCGAGGCTGTCGGCATGCCATCCGCTGACGCGCTGGACCTGACCCTGACCCACCCGGCGATGTTGTGGGAGCGGCTGTCCGACGGGAGGGCGCGGTGCCACCTCTGCGCCTTCCGCTGCATCCTCCGGCCAGGGACGCGCGGCGTCTGCCGGGTGCGGGAGAACCGCGACGGCGAACTGGTGACGATGGTGTACGGCCGCGCCGTCGCCGCCGAGATCGATCCCATCGAGAAGAAGCCTCTGTTCCACTTCCTCCCCGGCACCACCGCCTACTCCATCGCCACCGCCGGATGCAACCTCCGCTGCCGCTTCTGCCAGAACTGGCGCATATCGCAGGTCGTCCGCGACGCGCAGCTCATCCTGGGTGAACAGCTATCGCCCGCGCAGGTGGCGGCTAAAGCCCGCAGCGCAGGCTGCGCCAGCATCGCCTACACCTACACCGAGCCGACGATCTTCTTCGAGTACGCCTACGACACCGCGCGCTTGGCGAAGGAAGCGGGCATCCGCAACGTATTCGTGACCAACGGATACGAGACGGCTGAAGCGATCCAGACCATCGCCCCGTACCTCGACGCGGCGAACGTGGACCTGAAGTCGTTCAGCGATACGTACTATCGCCGGGTCTGCGGCGCGCGCCTGCAGCCCGTTCTCGACACCCTCCGCCTGATGCGGCGGTCGGGCATCTGGGTCGAGGTCACGACGCTGTTGCTCGACGGCATGAACGATTCGGACGATGAACTCCGGGCCATCGCGGCCTTCGTGGCCGGCGAACTGGGACCGGACACGCCGTGGCACGTCAGCCGCTGCTTCCCGGCCTACCGCATGGAGCTGCACCCTGTGACGCCCATCGCGTCGGTGCAGCGGGCGCTGGACATCGGGCGCGAGTCCGGCCTGCGATACGCCTACGCGGGCAATCTTCCGGCCTCAGAGGGCGGTGAGAACACGACATGCCCCGCCTGCGGCCAGATGGTCATCGAGCGAGCCGGGGTGTGGCTGCGCCGCAACGAGCTTCGCGACGGCGCCTGCCCCCATTGCGGGACGGCCATCGCGGGCGTGTGGAACGGGGGGCGATGACGTGCCGCTGGTCTACGCGTGCATTATGCCCCACGCCCCGATCCTCGTTCCGGACATCGGCGCGGGCATCGAGGAGGAGACGCCGCACCTCATCAGCGCGCTGCGCGAGGTGGCCGGCCAGATGCGCCTGGCGCGGCCGGAAACCGTCGTAGTCGTGAGCCCGCACGGCCCCTTCCGGTACGCCACCATCGGCATCCTCGCCTCAGCGGAGGTATCGGGCTCGTTCGCCGAGTGGCGCCACCCCGAGCTTGCCTTCCAGTACGAGGTCGATGCAGAGATGGCCGAAGCCGTGTACGCCCTGGCCGTCGGGAGCGAGGTGCCGGTGGAGCGGCTCACGCACTGGGGCCGCGGGCTCGACTGGGGTTGCATGGTACCCCTGTTCTGGCTGCGCGACGCCATGGCAGGCGCCCGGCTCGTCCCCATCGCCATCTCGCACGCCCAGCCACGATCGCACTACGAACTGGGCATGTGCATCGGCGACGTCGCCCGCGACAGCGAGAGGCGCGTCGCCGTCGTCTGCTCGGCCGACCTCTCCCACGCCCTGGCGCGCGACGCGCCTGCCGGGTACGACCCGGCGGGCCGCCTGTTTGACGACGACTACCGCAAGGCCATCGACGAGTGGGACGAGCGATGGATTCTCTCGGCGCCGCCGGAACTCCGCTCTCACGCCGCCGAGGACGCCATTCCGCAGACGGCGGTGCTGATGGGAGCGCTGCGTGACTCGGTGATCCAGCCCCGCGTGCTGGCCTACGACGCGCCCTTCGGGGTTGGCTACCTCGTCGCGTCCATCGACGTCGCCCGCCCCGCGCCTGCCCGCGCCGGAGCCACCGGCGGCGCAGGCCGCGATCGCTGAACAGCAGGGCGTGGTAGCATTGCCACCGGATTGCCTGTGAACCACTCGCCGGACAGAAGCACTGGCGGCGCTCGCATGTCGAGGCGCGAGTTCCTCGCCGCTGGCCTCAGCACCGCCCTGGCCGGCCTGGCGGCCGCCTCGTGCCGACGCCGGGGCGAGGAATCACCGGCAGCAGAGGAGACTACGATGGCCTCGCCCCAGCCGTCCGATGGCGCAGGCGCGCACGCGGACAACGAGGGCGTGCGCATCTACTACGAGACGCACGGCGACGGTCCACCGCTCCTCCTGCACCACGGCTTCGCAGGCTCCTCGGTGGGCTGGAAGGACTTCGGCTACGTGGATGCCCTCAAGGGACAATTCCGCGTTATCGTGATGGACGCCCGCGGCCACGGCCGCAGCGACAAGCCCCACGATCCCGCCGCGTACACACGCGAGGCGCGCACGGCCGACGTGGCCGCTGTTCTAGACGCGTGCGGCGTGACCAGAGCCCACTACTGGGGCTACTCCATGGGCGGTCGCACCGGGTTCGCCTTTGCAGACCTCTACCCGGAACGAATCGCTTCGTTCGTCGACGGCGCCGCCGCGCCCGGGGCAGAGGCCGAGCGGGAGCGCATGCAGCGCTGGGCAGACGCCCTGAAGAGCGGCGACCCCGCGGCCATCGCCAGGGACCTCCAGGTACCGGAGCAGTACGTGCGCCAACTGGTGGGAGACAACGACCTCGAGGCGCTGGCGGCGGCCCAACTCGGGCTCATGGACTGGGACTTCGTCGACCCCTCGACGCTGGACCTGCCGTCGTTCCACTACGCCGGCGAGAACGACCCCATCATGCCGTCGACGAGGGCAGCGGCGGCGGCGATGCCCGGCGCCAGGTTCGAACTCCTGCCGGGCCTGAACCACCTGAGCGGCTTCACGAGGAGCGACCTCACGCTTCCCGTCGTCCGCCCCTTCCTGGACAGCGTCGCCGCCTCGGCAGCCTGACGCCTGCTGCATTTCACCGCCCCCTGTCGCTATGATGCGGTCGCCACTACCCGGACAGCGATTGGAGCGGGCTGCGATGCGACCCCGGATCGGCGTCATCGGCGCAGGTTTCATCGGCGCCTTCCACGGGAAGGCCATCCACTACTGCCTCAAGAACGGCCTCATCGACGGCGACTTCATCGGCGTATGCGACACTGACGCCGAGCGCCGCGAGAGCTACGCCCGCGCCGCAGGCCTCGGCTTCGTGACGGACGACCCGGACGAGATCATCGCCTCGCCCGACGTCAACACTGTCTACATCTGCACGCCGACGGCCTACCATCGCGAGCTGGCCGAGAAGGTCGCGGCCGCAGGCAAGGCGCTCTTCTGCGAAAAGCCGCTGGCCTTCAACGCCGACGACGCTGCTGCCATGGAGGAGGCCGTCAGACGCGCCGGCGTGACGCACCAGGTCGGCCTCGTGCTGCGCTATTCGCCCATCATCAACGTCCTCCGGGAGATGATTCACGATCCGTCCTCGGGCCGTTCGATGACGGCGACCATGGTCGACGACCAGTTCTTCCCCATCCAGGGGCAGTACCGGAGCGCCTGGCGCGGCGACGCGAGCCTGGTGGGCGCCGGCACGCTGCTGGAGCACGCCATCCACGACATCGACGTCCTGATCTACTACTTCGGCAGGGTGAAGCGCGTGCACGGCGTAACGCGCAACTTCGCGGGCAAGGAAGGCGTGGAGGACGTGAGCAACGCCATCCTAGAGTTTGAGAATGGGGTTACCGTCAGCCACGTGTCCATCTGGCACAACATCCTGCACCGGGGCTCCAGCCGCCGCATGGTGGCGACCTGCGAGAACGCCCAGTTCTCGTGGGAGGACGACGACTGGACCGGCGCCATCCGCACCGAGACCAACGCCGCGGGCGCGCGCCGGGACGTCGCCTCCGCCGAAGTGGTGGCGCGCTACATCGACGCGCAGGGCATAGCGGACGAACGCCTGCAGGCGGCGGTCACCAGGTACTCGTTGGAGGACTACGCGTTCCTCAAGGCCGTGAGCGAGGAGCGCCCAGCGTACCCCGGCTTCGACGTCGCGGTCTACGCTCACCGCGTTGTGGACGCCATCTACCGGTCGGCGCGCGAGGGAGCAGCGGTGGACCTCGGTTAGCGGGCGCAGACGCGTCTGCGAGCGGGCGACGGGCGAATCATGACTGACGAAGACTGGTCAGGAGCAAACGATATGGCACACCTCGATATCCCATCCGGACCCGGCGAACTCACGGCGGACTGGCTGACCGAAGCTCTCCGTTCAACCGGCGTGATCGAGAAGGGCCGGGTCTCCTCTTTCGACACCGAGATTATCGGCGAGGGCGCGGGCCTCATCGGCCAACTGGCGCGTGTGACGCTGCGCTACGACGGCGGCGAGCCGCGTGCGCCTGCGTCGCTCATCGCCAAGTTCCCGGCGGCTACGGCGGAAAACCGCGAGATCGGCAACGTCTTCCGCTTCTACGAGCGCGAGATCCGCTTCTACGAAGAGATTGCCCCGGAGGTGGAACTGCGCACGCCGCGCCGCTACTACAGCGCCATGGACGTCGACGCGGGCGAGTACGTGCTGCTGCTGGAGGACCTCGCCCCCGCCCGCGTGGGCGATCAGGTGGCAGCCTGTACGCCGCAGGAGGCCAACCTGGCGCTCCGGTCGTTGGCGAAGTTCCACGCCACCTGGTGGCAGAGC
>JBBITS010000052.1:0-12652 GCA_037440665.1 Chloroflexota bacterium | reverse complement strand
TGAACTAAGTATTTCGGCGCGTCCGCGTTTCCGCGGGCCGGTCTGAAGACCGGCCCCTACGTGCGGGCAAAACCTCGTAGGGGCGAGTCTTCAGACTCGCCCGCGCATCCCATTTGCGCTGATGACCAACAGGGTGGCGCAAGGCGACACAACCACTACGGCCACCTCGAAAGGTGACCTTGGGCTGTTGGCATTCCTGAAGGCTACCCTTCAGGGTGGCGTTCCGGAACCCAACCACGACAGCCACCTTGAAAGGTGGCCCTACATAAGTACGAGCTATCAACTCCACACGGGCGCGCGCAGGCCGGCCTGTGGGATGATCGCCCTCAGGACGCCGGGCGCCGCCTCAATTGTCACGGGTGTCTCGCCCATCAGCTCGCCGTCGGCCTGCACCGGCAAACCGGGCGTCGCAACCTCGAACGAACTGACGCGCGCCGTGAGGACCGTCGGCGCGCGGTGGAGCGTCCCGGCCAGCGTCCGCGCCAGGTACGAGAGCATGCTCACGGGCCCGGCTCGCCTCATGAACGTGAGGTCGAGCAGCCCGTCGTCGATGCGAGCGGCGGGCGCCACCGTCAGCACGCCCCCGAACGACCGCGTGTTGTTCGCCATCGCCCAGAACAGCTCGAGTTCATCGTCGCGGCCGTCGATGCGCGCGCGGACGGGCGTGGCGCGGTAGGTGAAGGCGTCGCGCACGCCCTGGATGACGTACGTCGCCGCGCCGAGCCTTGCCTTCAAGCGCAGCGGCAGGCGCCGGATGATCGATGCGTCGAAACCGACGCCCGCAACCAGGATGAAGTGCCGCGAGGCGTTCCCGGACGTCGTCACGCGACCGAGGTCTACGCGCCGCTCATCGCCAATTGCGAGAGCCTCCAGCGCGCGACGCGAGTTCCTGGGGATGCGGACCTCCTTCGCCCAGACGTTGGCGGTGCCCCCTGGCACTACGCCCAGCGCGCTATCGGTGCCTGCCAGACCGTTGACGACCTCGTTCACGGTCCCGTCGCCGCCACAGGCAATGACGATATCCATGCCCGAAGCGGCGGCGTCGCGGGCGAGCGTTGTGGCGTGCAGCGGCGCCTCCGTCGCAACAACGTCGCCCTCCCATCCGTGCGCGGACGTCGCCGCCAGCGCCGCCCGCAGCTCTGCTATGGACGCGGCGCCGCGCGCGGCGGGATTGCAGATGAGGCGGACGCGCTTGACCACGGGCGAATGCTAGCAGCGGCCTGTGCGACTGGCGAGGCCGGGCTACTGGCCAGCCATGTCGAGGACGCAGTGGATGCGCCGGCCTGCGCTCTCGTACTGGACGGCGCAGGCAACGCCACCAAGGGCGAACACCGGACTCAAGACCTGCGCCTCGTGCGTCGGGCTGGTGAGCCAACTCTGGAGGATGTCGCGAGGGCCCCAGCCCGACCAGCCCCAGCCCATGACCTCGCCGAGGTAGACGTTCTCGGTGACCCCGGCGTCGCGCAGGCGCTGGTAGAACGGACGGCCGTCGGGGCCGACGTGGTCGTGCCAGTCGAGTTCGAGAGCGACCAGCGCGTAGCTCGACGCCGCGGCTGTGAGTCGCGGGTCGACCGTCAACGAGCGAAGACCGCGCGCCGTGCGCTCGGCGTTGACCAGGCCCAGCAGCTCGGAGGCCAGCGCGGCGTCGAGCGCCGGGGTCGGGGGTGGGGGCGCGGGTGGGGCGGGTGGTGGTGGCGCAGCCGTAGGTTGGTCTACAGATGCGGCCGCCTGGGCGACCGGGGTTGGCGGCGGTTCCGGCGTCGGCGCGGCTTCGAGAGCGGCCGGCGCTTCCGGCGGGAACATCGATTCCGCGCTCGCCACCTGACCGCTCGCTACGGACGCGGGCAGCGTTCGCTCTGGCGCCCAGGCTCCGCCGGCGGCGCCGCCGGCCGCGGTGTCGCCCTGGCGAGGCGCATCTGCCTGCGTGGAAAGAAACACCGCCACCGAGGCGGCCGCCAGCCACAGGAGGAACGAGGATCCGATCACCAGGCGCAGCGTCCTTGCGCGCGGAATCTTCAAAACCACTTCCTCCAGCGGAAGTACGCCAGGCCCCCGGCCATGATGGCGAACATCACGCTCAGCATGGCGTAGAAGCCGCCTTCCCACTCCAGCCCGGGGATGTTGTGGCGGAAGTTGGTCCCGTAGATGCTGGACACGATGGTGGCGGGAAGAGCGAGAGCGCCCACGACGGCGAGCGTCTTCATGACCTCGTTGCTGCGGTTGTTGAGGGCCGAGAGGTACATGTTCATCGCGCTGTCCGCGAACTCCCGCAGCGTCTCGATCATCTCCTCCGTCCGCACCACGTGGTCGTAGATGTCACGGAAGTATATCTGCGTCTCGGGACGGATGAGTAACGGGTACTCCCCTCGGGAGAACCGCGCCACCACGTCGCGCATCGGCAGCATCGTGTGGCGAAGGCGTTGCGAGTTGCGCTTCAGCAGGAGCACATCTTCGAGCAACTGAGGCGTGGGGCTGGTGATAACCTCTTCTTCCAGCCTCTCCAGTGTGTCGGTCATCGTCCCCACCGCGGGCGCGACGTCGTCGACTAGCATGTCGATGAGGCTGTGGGCGAGCCAGTCGGCTCCGCGCGCGAGGAACCCCAGGCCGGGGTCTTCCACAAGCTGACGCACACGCCCAACCGCCGGCAGGGGCCGATCGTGGAAGCTCACCACGTAGTTGCGGCCGATGAAGAGATCGAGTTCGGTGACGGCCAGACGCTCGGTCTGCGCGACGTAGTCTATGCCCTGGACGATGATGAACAGGTACGAGTCGTGGGGGTCGATCTTCGCGGGATCGACGATGCCGTTGAAGCAGTCGTCGATGGCGAGGTGGTGGAAGCCGAAGACGTCGCGCAACAGCGGCTCGGCCTCGGGCCTGCTCGCGCTCTCGATGTCCACCCACAGCACGCCGTCTCCGGAGGCCATGGACTGACGCATGACCTCGGCCGAGGGCTGCGTCAGAAGGGGGCCGCCGGGCGGGCTGTAGTAGCTGGTAATCAACCTCTCGGTCTCCCTCCCGGAGACCACCGGACGCTGCGTCTGATCCTCCGCGCCTGGCTTGACGCCGTACCGTATATACACGCGAAGTATCCGCCGGTCTACCGATTATTGTCAAATGGAGCGATCACCTGACCGGATTTTCACGGCCCGCGCATTGAAGGCCCGGTATCCCGATGCTATAGTGCGCCTGCCTGAGGGGAGGCGGGCCGGTCGCCGCCGAACCTCCGCGCCATCCGGAAGCCGTGCGCCAGACTGCCCGCGTGAAGACAACTGCGTTCCCGCGCCAGATGCGGACCCCGGACGGGGCCGGTGGCGGTTGCCCCGCACCGGGCGCCGCTGCTCTCGTTCCGGGCCACCAGCCAGCAGGAGGCTGACCTTCCATGTACTCTGATCTCGCCATCTTCGCCGGCAACGCCCACCCGGACCTGGCGCGCGACGTTTGCCGCTACCTGGAGATGCCCCTGGGCGAGTGTGAGGTCTTCGAGTTCAGCAACGAGAACATCTTCGTCCGCATCCTGGAGAACGTCCGCCAGCGCGACGTCTACATCGTGCAGCCCATCGCCTCGCCCGTTAACACGCGGTTGATGGAGCTGCTGATCATGATCGACGCCTTCAAGCGGGCGTCGGCCGGGCGCATCACCGCAGTCGTCCCGTACTACGCCTACGGGCGCAGCGACAAGAAGGACCAGCCGCGCGTGCCCATCACCGCCCGCCTCATCGCCAACCTCATCGAGACCGCCGGCGCCGACCGTCTGCTGACGATGGACCTGCACGCCGGCCAGATCCAGGGGTTCTTCAATATCCCGGTGGACGAGTTGACCGCCCTCTACATGCTCAGCCGGTACTTCAAGGACAAGGACCTGACGGACATCGTCGTTGTGGCGGCGGACGAGGGTGGTTCCAAGCGCGCTCGCAACGTCGCCCAATCCCTGAAGGCGCCCCTGGCCATCATCGAGAAGCGCCGGGTGAACAACGACGAGAAGGTGGAAGTCCTCAACGTTATTGGCGACGTCAAGGGACGTCGGGCCATCCTTGTCGATGACGAGATTCTTAGCGGCGGAACGTTGGTCGCGGGGGCGGCGCTGCTGGTCGAGCACGGAGCCACCGCCGTCTACGCGGCCGTCACCCACGCTCTGCTATCGGGCGACGCGACCAGGAAGATCGCGGAGAGCCCCATCGAAGAACTGGTGGTGACCGACACCATCCCCCTGCCGCCGACCAAGCGCCACCCGAAGATCACGGTCCTCACCGTCGCGCCCCTCATCGGCGAGGCCATCGCCCGCATCCACCGGGGCGACTCCGTCGGGGCGCTATTCCAGTAAGGGGCGGCGGCGCATGTCACGCGCGGGTACCGTGCGCCTACCGCGGTCCGGCGTCGCGCACATCTATACCGTCCGCCGGGAAGCGCTTGCCCAATGAGTACACAGTGCGCACACCCGCTGAGCGCGCTGCAGCCCAGACCATAGCGTCAGCGAAGGACACACGGCCCGACGGCCTGCACAGCAGCAGCGCCTGAATGACGGCGCCCTTGTCCAGTCCCACGGTCGCAACGTTCTTCTTCTGGACGAAGGCGACAAGATGGTCGACCACGATAGGCCGTGGTACTCGATACACGGAGGTCAAGACGTAGGCCGTCTCGGCGAGCACGACATCTGTGACACCCAGGTCGTCTATCCTGTCGATCACACGCGCGGCCCGGTCAGCCAGGTCCGGTGGATCACCGGTGAGATAACGGACCACCATGCTGGTGTCCAGCAGGCCGTTCAATCGCCCTGAACCCTCTCAGTGACGCGCCGCGACGCCCGCTTCCAGGCTCGCTCTCGTGCGACGTCCCAACCCTCAGGGGAGACGCGCGCGCGGATGTGGCGGGCGAGGCTCCCCTTTAGAGACGCCTCGTGCTCGGGCGGGACGAAGTGGACCTCGATGTGGTCGCCGGCCAGCCGCTGGAGCGCGATCCAGCCGGGCTTCACCCCGAGACGTTCCCGGAGTTCCTTGGCGACGACGATCTGGCCTTTGGGGCCGACGAGATAGGTCACAGTCGCACCTCCGGTGACAAGTATAACTGATGCCAGAAGGTTAGACTAGCTCCGCGCTGCCTTGAGCCGCGCGTACCTAGCGACCCGATGCCGCGCCATGGTGCTATCATAGGCGCCTCATAGCGTTCATCCTGCCGGGAGAGGTGCGGGTGGCTCCGCCCGCTGGCTCGTCGGCAGCAGAGTGGGAGCGGCTATGATGCGGACAGGCTTGCGTGGACGCGCGCCGATGTTGATCGCGGTTGCCGTCGCCCTCTGGCTCGTCACAGCCGTTGTCGGATGCGGCGATGATTCCTCGCAAGGCGCGCCGGGCGAGGCATCGACGACGCCGGAATCGGCGGCCGATTGGGCGACCATCGACGAATGGCTCGCCAGCGCTGCTGAGCCGCCAGACGACTGCGCGCTGGCTGAGCCCGTCTCCTTGCGTCCCGACATCTCGCCTGGAGTCAGGCTTGGTCCGGCCTACATGGTATTCGGGAGCAGTGGTCCTCCCATCCTCAACGTCAATCCCCGAGACATGGCCCTGAAGACGCTTTTCGTTGTGGGCCAGGAAGCCGGGAGCCGGATCATCATCCAGGGCCGGGCCCTGGATGGAACAGGGGAGATGCTGTTCGAGTACAAGACCGGGCTGGGTCAGGAAACCAACCCGGTCTCAGGCTTGCCCGCCGTCCGGTCGGATCACCAGGGCGCCAGGCAGCTTGAGTTGTACGGGCCGTTCGACGTCGAACTCGACGCTGCGAGGGGATACCTAAGGCCTACTCGCCCCGGCTGTTATGAGCTGACGGCTCACTGGGATGCGGGCACGGCGTCGACATTCATCTATGTCTACGGCTCCGGGAATCTGTGCTACCCGCCTTGCCGGTAGACGCAGTCCTCCCCCTCCTCTTCCCTCATAGCCCCCGTTCTCGCCCCTGCGGAAGAATCCAGTGAGGCTCAACCGCATGCTCAAATTACTGGCCGGCATCCTCGGCGACAGCAACGAGAAGGAGCTGAAGAAGCTCAACCCCATCGTCGACGCCGTCAATGACCTCGAACCCGAGGTCCAGGCGCTGGCCGACGACGCTCTGCGCGCGAAGACGGACGAGTTCCGCCAGCGCCTCGCCGAGGGCGAGACGCTCGACGACATCCTGCCCGAAGCCTTCGCCGTCGCCCGCGAGGCCATCCGCCGCACCGTCGGCGAGCGCGCGTACGATGTGCAGCTCATGGGCGCCGCCGTCCTCCAGTCCGGAAAGATCGCCGAGTTGAAGACGGGCGAGGGTAAGACGCTGGTCGCCGCCATCGCCCTCTACCTGAACGCGCTCGAAGGGCGCGGCGCCCATCTGGTCACGGTCAACGACTACCTGGCCAAGCGCGACGCCCAGTGGTACGGACGGGCGCTGACCCGCCTCGGCCTGAGCGTCGGCGTGCTCCAGCACGACGCCTCGTTCCTGGTGACCGAGGAGAAGGTCAGCGACACGCTGAACATGGAGCGCCTGGCGCCGTGCACGCGCCGCGAGGCCTACGCGGCCGACGTCACCTATGGCACCAATCACGAGTTCGGGTTCGACTACCTGCGCGACAACATGGCGACGTCGCTGGACCGCTGCGTCCAGCGCGAGCTGCACTACGCCATCGTCGACGAGGTCGACAACATCCTGATCGACGAAGCGCGGACGCCGCTCATCATCAGCGGGCCGGCGCAGGAGAGCACCGACATCTACTACACTTTCGCGCGCATCGCCCCGCGCCTCCAGGAGGACCAGCACTACACGGTCGACCTCAAGGCGCGCGCCGTGCTGCTGACCGAGGAGGGCACGGCGCAGATCGAAAAGCTGCTGGGAATCCAGAACATCTACGCGCCCGAGAACTACCGGCTCACGCGCTACATGGAGGCGGCGCTCAAGGCGCACGCGCTCTACAAGCGCGACGTCGACTACGTCGTGAAGGACGGCGAGGTCGTCATCGTCGACGACTTCACCGGACGTCTGATGCCGGGGCGGCGCTGGTCGGACGGCCTGCATCAGGCCATCGAGGCAAAGGAAGGCCTGAAGGTCCAGCAGGAGTCCATCACCTACGCGACCATCACGCTGCAGAACTACTTCCGCCTGTACGACAAACTGGCGGGCATGACCGGCACGGCTGTCACCGAGGCCGAGGAGTTCTTCAAGATCTACAAGCTCGAAGTCGTGGTCATCCCCACGCACCGGGACATGGTTCGTGTGGACAACCCGGACTTCGTCTACAAGACGGAGAAGGCGAAGTTCGACGCCGTCGCCGAGGAGGTCGAGGAGCTGCACAACGAGGGTCGCCCGGTCCTCGTCGGCACCGTATCTATCGAGAAATCCGAGTACCTGTCGGAGCTGCTGAAGCGCCGGGGCATCCCGCACCAGGTGCTGAACGCCAAGCTGCACGAGAAGGAAGCCGCCATCGTCGCCCAGGCCGGCCGGCACGGGGCGGTGACCATCGCCACGAACATGGCTGGCCGCGGCACCGACATCATTCTCGGCGGCAAGCCCGACGGTCGCGGCCACGCCGAGTGGCAAGGCGAGCACGACAAAGTCGTCGAGTTGGGCGGACTGCACATCATCGGCACGGAGCGCCACGAGTCGCGCCGCATCGACAACCAGCTCCGAGGCCGCGCCGGACGCCAGGGCGACCCGGGGTCGTCGCGGTTCTACGTGTCGTTCGAGGACGACATCATGCGGCGGTTCGCGCCCGACTGGCTGCCGGGTATGCTCACGCGTCTGGGCATGGAAGACAACATGCCCATCGAGAGCCGCGCCGTGAGCCGCGCCATCGAGACGGCCCAGACAAAGGTCGAGGGCCACAACTTCGACATCCGTAAGCACGTCGTCGAGTACGACGATGTGATGAACACCCAGCGCGATGTCATCTACCGTGAGCGGCGTAAGGTCCTCGAAGGCGCCGACGTCCGGTCGAACATCGTCGAGATGATCGAGCAGGAGATCCGCGACCTGGTCGAGATGCACCTGCCGGCGAAGTACCGCGAGCAATGGGACTACGAGACGCTCTTGCAGGAGGTCAACAGCATCTGCCGTCTGCCTCAGGACTTCGGTCCCGAACAGGCGGCGGAGCTTGGTGCCGACGAGCTGGCCGATTGGCTGGTCGAGCACGCGAAGCAGCAGCACGACCAGCGCGAGCAGGAATTCGGCTCCGAGGTCATGCGCCAGCTCGAGCGCATGATCCTGCTGCGGACCATCGACTCGCTGTGGGTCATGCACCTGACGGCGGTCGACGAGATGCGGCAGGGCATCGGCCTGCGCGGGTACGCGCAGCAGGACCCGCTGGTCGCCTACAAGCGCGAGGCGTACGACATGTGGGAGCAGCTCCTGGGGAACATCCGCCGCCAGGTCACACGGTCGATCTTCCACGTGCAACTGGCCGCGCGTCCCGCCGAGAGCCAGCGCCCGGCGCCAGCGGCGGTGGGCGCGAACGGCGAGCCGCGCAACCTCCGCACCAACCAGCCGGACGACGGCGACGGCGGTGGCAGGGCCCGGCAGCCGGTGGCGGCGGGTTCCGGGTCGAGGAAGATCGGGCGGAACGACCCCTGTCCCTGCGGCTCCGGACGCAAGTACAAGAAGTGCCACGGCGCGGCGGCCTGAGAGGGCCGCGTACGCGCCGGGCCCCCGGGCGATTCCCATGACCAGTGTCTATCCCGAAGTCGAAAGTGTGGCCGGCCTCCTGGTGAACCGTAGGGGCGATCTTCTGCTTCAACTGAGGGACGACAAGCCGGGCATCGCCAACCCGGGATGCTGGGGACTGCCCGGCGGCGCCGTCGAACCCGGCGAGCGGCCCGCCGACGCCTTCGCTCGCGAGATGTTCGAGGAGATCGGCTGCTGCCCGGAGTTCTATGCTCTGTACGGCTCGTTCGCGGTGCGGCGCGGCGGCCCGCCCGTCGCCCACATCTACGCGGGGCTTCTCGACCGTCCGGCCGAGTCGCTGACCGTCGGCGAGGGCCAGGGCTTCGCCTTCTGGCCGCCGGGCGCGCTCCCGCAGCCCCTGACGCCGCTGATCGACCGTCTGGTCGAGGGGTTCGTGGCGTCTGACGTCTACCGAAACCTGACGCGATGAAGACGCACGTGTCGGCAGGCGTCATCCTCGTCGACCCACAGGGGCGTGTGTTGCTGCAACTGCGCGATGATCGCCCGGACATCATGTTCCCCGGCCACTGGGGCATCACGGGCGGCGCAGCCGAGGACGGCGAGACTCCGGAGCAGGCCGCCCTGCGCGAGGTGCGCGAGGAAACCGGCCTCGATCTCGCCGCCGGCGCTATCGAACCGTTCCGCGTCTACACCTGGCCCGAGGATGGGGCCGGCCGCGATTACGCGCTGCACATGTACGCCGCCGCCATCGACGCGTCCGTCGAAGACCTGCGTCCGTCGGAAGGGCAGGGGCTGCGCTTCTTCGCGCCGGGAGAACTCGACGCGACGCCGCTGGCGTACAACCATCGCGACGTCCTGGCCGACTTCACGGCGTCGGACCTGTACCGGAGGCTCGCTGAGCGCATGAATGGCGCCGGCAACGGACGCGCGCTGGAGCCCGGGCCGCTGGCGAGCTTCGAGGCCGCGCTGGACCGAGGCGAGCCGTGGTTCGAGGCGCTGCTGCGCGCCGTCGCCCTGTGGACGCTCCCGCAGGAGGAGGCCAACGGCCGCGTGTTCCAGTACCTGCTGCAGGGCGAGGCCTTCGACTGGCTCCTGCTGGCCGAGCGCCTGTGCGAGGCCGTCGCCGACCGCATCCCGCCCGGCGAGCACGAGGCGCTGGTGTTCTTCGGCCGCGCGCCAGACGACGACTTCGGCGACGCGGACCTACGCGAGGCGCTGGGCCAGGCCAAACACAGCGCACACCTCAACTTCCTTTACGGCGTGGTCGTCGAGGAGGCGCTGCAGCTCTGCGTCGAAGAGGAGTTGGAGAAGGCGCGGCGCGCCCACGTCTACGACGATGGTCACGAGGGCAACGGCGTCTTCGAGCGCATCTACGGCAAGAGCCGGGACGCGCTGCTGGCGGCGTTCCGGGCCGAGGCGGCGCTGCTCCAGGGCGACACCATCTCCTACGGCGAGCTGCGCCGGTTCACGTACTGGCTGTTCAAGTACCGCGTGGCGAACTGCGAGCCCGCGCGCGTGGCCTCGGACACGCGCAAGGCGCTGGCGCAGCTCAACCGTATGCAGACGCTGGTCCGCCAGCGCCGCCCTCTGTCCCCCGCGCCGCCCGAGGCGGTGGACATCGAGGGGTGAGTGGCGTCTGGTATTCTGACCGCGGCCGCGAGGCACTGGTCCATCGCGGCAAGGCGTGGCGGTGACACATGATCAGACAGACGTCGAATCCTCCGGTTTCTCTGGACGACATCCTGCGCACGTTGCGGCGGAACCTGCCAGAGCTGCGGGAGCGCTACGCCATCAAGAGCCTGGGCGTGTTCGGCTCGTTCGTTCGAGGCGAGCAGCGCAAGCGGAGCGACCTCGACATCCTCGTCGAGTTCGACAAGGCGCCCAGCTTCTTCGAGTTTCTGCGCCTGGAAGAGCACCTCTCAAGACTCGTCGGCGTTAAGGTCGACCTCGTCATGAAGAGCGCGCTGAAGCCGCGTATCGGCGAGCGCATCCTGGCGGAGGTCGTGGCCGTTGAGGGGTAGACGGAGCCACCTCGACTATCTGCAGGACATCCTCCAAGCGGCGAAGGATGCCATCGAATTCGCGGGAGATGCGGATCTTGATGAGTTCTGCGAAGACAAGCAGATGGTCTATGCCGTCGTCCGGGCGCTAGAAATCATCGGAGAAGCGGCGAGCCAGATCCCTGCTTCCGTGCGCTCTCGGTACCTTGACGTTCCATGGTCCGAAATGATCGGTATGCGCAACAAGGTTATCCATGAGTATTTCGGCGTCGACCTGGATGTGGTCTGGCAAACCGTGCGGCGGGATTTGCCACCGCTTCGGAGGGTCATCGAGCGAATCATCGCTGACATCGAGCGTGAGTAGCGGCGTGCCTGGTTTGTTGTCCGTGGTGCCCCCGCCCCGCCGGAGGTGGTGGACATCGAGGCGTGACGGACGTCTGGTATTCTGACTGAGGCCGCGAGGCGCCTCGCGTGAGCGCACGAAAGGAGTCGGCAATGAGACGTCGCCTCGTTCTCGGTATCATCCTCGGCATCCTTCTGGGCGCGCTGACGCCGCTCGTCGATACTGGCCGTGCCGTAAGCGTCCTCGACGGCAAGGCTATCTGCATCGACCCCGGCCACGGCGGCGATGAGTCGGGCGCCGTCTACCAGAAGCGCGGCCGCAACGGCTGGACGCTGCGGGAAAAGGACATCAACCTCGACGTCGCGCTCCACCTGGCCGCGCGTCTCGTAGCGGATGGCGCGACTGTAACGCTGACCCGCCACGATGACAACGCGGTGAGCCTCGCGGACCGCGTGGCGACGTGCAACGACGCCGGGGCTGACATCACCGTGTCGCTGCACACAAATGGCGCGAACGGCTCCCGGTGGGACGGCTCGATGACGCTGATGAACAAGGACGCTGACGCGCCACTGGCAGAGGCCATCCACCCGATCATGTACGATGGGCTGAAAGAGGGCTGGGACGGGCGGTTCACCGACTACGGCATCAATGTAGACGAATGGTACGTCCCGAAGCACACGACGATGCCCGCCGTGATCCTGGAGCCGGTGTTCATGTCGAACAACGCTGAGGCCGCGGCACTGCGCGACTCCATCGATGATGCTCCCTCCGGCCGCCGCGCGCAGATCGTTGAGGTTGAGTACGAGGGCATCGTGGCCTACTTCACGTTGGTCGGGCCGTAAAGGGCGAACGCGCGGGCCGGTCTGTCGGCGGTCTGCACAAGACTACTCTCTACTACCCTGTGACCTGATTGCCTTCGGTAATGACCTCTATCGAGGAAGGCATCGGCATGTCGTCCGGCTGAATGAGGATGACCTTCACTGGGAACGTTGGAAACGACCGCTGCAAGGCAATGATGTCCACGATCAGCATTTCCCCGCGTCCTACTCCGCTGGACATCTCCGCTTGTAGCAGATAGGACGGCACGATTTCCACGCCGACGTCCGCAAGGTTCTGGCGATAGAAATACTCTAGCTTCGCCATGTCGTAGAACATGGCGAAGTACTTCCCCAGTTGGACTTCCACAAGCACACGGTCTCTCGCAAAGTCGATCTGCTTAAAGCCACGACGCAAGCGCACCCAACCTGGCACTTCAACATCAAAGTATCGTTTCAGCTCCCGGAAGCCGCGGGCGTTGAACTGCTCTCGGAATGCGCGGTTAATGCTTCTGGGGGCGTAGAGCAGCCCCCTCGACCGGCGCCCTGATTCCCGGCTGCGAAACGTCCGAAAATCGTTACCGATGGCGGCAATGACTTCGTCGACGGCCGCGTCAATCTCCGGGTAGCGCGCTTCGAGTATCTCAGCGCCGCCGAGGTGGGAGTATTCGTAGGCCTTCAGCATCGCGTCTCGAGTTGCGACTGCAACGGGAGTTGCATTAGTTGCGCCTTGCCGTTCCCGTTCGTAGCTGGCGCCGGTGGCTGATACACCGGGCGCTCGATCGGCCGGGTTCTGAGCCGGCCAGCCGCGGCGGCCTCGACACGTTGCCGGGCAATGTCGATGTACTCGGGAACGACGT
>JBBITS010000051.1:0-12760 GCA_037440665.1 Chloroflexota bacterium | reverse complement strand
GCGGGTCGCGGGCGGCGGCCAGCGCCCAGCCGACGCGCCCGCCGGCGGCGCGCGCCAGCTCCCCTGCCCTCGCCTCGTCCACGCCGGCGATCTCCCGCAGCGCCCG
The DNA here is from genome assembly GCA_037440665.1 of Chloroflexota bacterium. Lineage (GTDB taxonomy): Bacteria > Chloroflexota > Dehalococcoidia > DSTF01 > JACRBR01 > DATLZC01. The sequence continues at coordinate 12,654 of JBBITS010000051.1, read as the reverse complement.
CTCGACGTCCTCGCGCGCCACCGGGCCGAATGGCACCCGTCGGCACCGCGACCGGACGGTAGGCAGCAGCATCTCCTCGCGATCGGTGACGAGGACGATGACGAAGCGGTCGGGCGGCTCCTCCAGGGTTTTCAGGAAGGCGTTAGCCGTCGGGTCGTTCATGCGGTCGGCAGGATCGATGATGGCTACCCGCGTGTGGCCTTCATACGGGGCCAGCGTCGCGATGCGCTCCTGCCGCCTTATCTGGCAGATGCGGATGTCCCGGCTCTGCTGCTTCCAGTGCTCGTGGTCCGATTCCTCGATGTCGCAGACGCCTCCGAGGGTGACGACCTCTACGTCGGGGTGCTTGCCCTCCGCGATGAAGCGGCAGGCCCTGCACTCGCCGCAGGGCTCGGCGCCGCCCCGCTCGCAGTTCAGCGCCATGGCGAGCCGCGTCGCCACGTGCGCTTTCCCCACGTGACGCGGCCCCGCGAAGACGTACGCGTGCGCCACGCGGCCCTCGGCCAGATGCCGGGACAGCATCCCCACGACGTTCTCGTGGCCGACGACGTCCCAGGCCAGGGTCAGCCCTCCCAGACTTCGGGGCGCATCAGATCGTCGTACGTCTCGCGGCGGCGCACGAGACGCGCTACGCCGTCGCGGACGGCGACGATGGGCGGCTTCAGCGCCATGTTATAGTTGCTGGCCATCGCGATCTGGTACGCGCCCGCCGCCGGCATGGCGATTACGTCGCCGGCGCGCAGCGGCGGCAGATCCACGTCCTTCACCAGCAGGTCACCCGACTCGCAGTACTTGCCCGCGATGGTCACGGTCTCCGGCGCTCCGTCCGGCGGGCGGCTGGCGAGCATCGCCTCGTAGTGCGAGCCGTACATCGCCGGACGCGTGTTGTCGGCCATGCCGCCGTCGACCGAGACGTACGTCCGCACGCCGGGGATGCGCTTCGTCGCGCCCACCGTGTACAGGGCGACGCCCGCGCGGGCGACGATGGCTCGCCCCGGCTCGACGGTCAGATGCGGCAGGTCCAGGCCGTGACGCGCGCATTCGCTGCGGAGAGAGGCCACGATGGCCTCGGCGTAGGCCTCGGGGGACGGCGGCGCCTGGTCGCGGACGTACTGCGCGGCGAACCCGCCGCCGGGGCTGTACTCGCGCAGGACGAAGCCGTGACGGTCGCGCATCCGGGCCGCGAAGTCCAGCATCACCTCGTTCGCCCGCACGTACGGCTCGACCTCGAAGATGGGCGATCCCAGGTGGCAGTGCAGACCCAAGAGGTCGACGTTCGGCAGCTTCAGCGCCAGTTCCAGCGCCTCTTCGGCCGCGCCTGTGGCGATGGGCAGCCCGAACTTCGAGTCCAGCGTGCCCGTCGTCGTCTTGGCGTGGGTGTGCGGGTCGACGCCGGGCGACAGGCGCAGGAGGATGGATTGACGCCTTCCAACGTCGCCCGCGACGCTGTTCAGCGCCTCCAGCTCATGGAGGTTGTCGACCACCACGCGGCCGACGCCAGCCTGGACAGCCTCGCGCAGTTCGTCTTCCGACTTGTTGTTGCCGTGGAAGTCGATGAGCGACGCCGGGACGCCCGCCGCGAGGATCACGGCGATCTCGCCGCCCGAGACGGCGTCGAACCCCAGGCCCTCGTCGCGCAGCAGCGCGGCCAACCAGCGCGAGACGTACGCCTTCGAGGCGTAGGAGACGCGCACGCGGTCGTAGCGCGACTCGAAGGCGCGGCGGTACTCGCGGGCCGCCTCGCGCAGCTCCGTTTCGTCGAACACGTACAGCGGCGTGCCGTACTCGCGCGCGAGGTCGACGACGTCGCAGCCGCCGAGCGTCAGGTGGCCGTCGGGCGTGACGCCAGCAGTGCGCGGGAAGATGGGCGCGAGGGCGGGATCGAGCGGCATGTCGTCAGTATAGGGTGGCCTGGGAGGAACGGCGAACGGGGGATTAGCTATCAGCTTTCAGCCTTCAGCTATCAGCTTTCAGCTTTTGCGGTTGATCCTGAGCTTCTGGATGAACGTGGCGAGCATGCGCTTCACTCTGTTACGTCCGCCGCAAGCTGGCCGTAGCGGGCGTCGTCCAGAAATCCGAGGTCATGGGCCAGGAGCAGGTGATATTCGAGTTCGCTCGCAGAACCCATCGCGATCTGGAAGAAGCGGGCGACCTCGGCGCCGCCGTCACGGCCGCAGCCCTCCGCGATGTTCGCGGGGACCGACGACTAAGCTCGTCGCACCTGACTCGTGAGGCCGTACAGCTCGTCCTTCGGGAAGCCGCTCGTGGCCCGGTAGACGTCCAGCGCCAGCCCGTGCGCCTTCTCCCAGACCTTCAGCGACCTGAAGTCCCTCACTCCGCCCTCTCTCTCCGCTGACCGCTGATACCTGAAAGCTGATAGCTGATAGCTGACCGCTGACGGCTAACAGAGCCCCACCAACGTCTCCCCGCCCTCCTGACGGGTGGCGACACGGCCCTCGGCCTCCAGCTTCGCGAGGTGGGAGAGCACCTGGCTCGTCGCCATGCTCACCAGACGCTTGTCCAGCTCCGGGTAGATGCCGCGCACCAGCTTCTTGACCGTGTCGCGGCCCTCGCGCACCAGAGCGACGATCTGCTCCTCGCGCTGGTGGCGGTGGTCGATGAGTTCCTGGAGCTTGCGGTTGGGCTCCTTCACCGGCGGGCCGTGGCCGCACATCATCAGGCTGGCGTTCAGCGACTGCATCTTTCGCAGCGACGCCACGTACTGCCCCATGTCGCCGTGCGGTGGCGGCGGCACGACCGTCGTGCCCATGCCGAGGACGTTGTCGCCCGCGAACAGCACGCCCTCGTCCTCGAGATAGACGCACAGGTGGCCGGCCGTGTGCCCCGGCGCGTGAACGAGGCGCAGCCGCAGCCCGCCGACGTTGAGAACGTCGCCGTCCTCGGCCAGGACGGCGGGCTCTACGCGGGCGGCTTCGTCGCGGAACTCCTGGACGCGCTTGCGGGCTTCCGCCTGGTCGGGCGGGACCTCCATGTCCGAGGGCAGCTCCTCGGCGGCCGCCTTCTTGAGGAGTGGCGCCTCCAGGCGGTGCATGACGGCCTCCGCCCCGGTCAGTTCGAGGAGGCGGGGCGCGCCGCTGGAATGGTCATAGTGGTGGTGGGTGAGGATTACGTAGCGCACCTTCGCCGGGGCGAGGCTCGCGATGAACTCGCTGCGGGCGGCGTACGACTCCTCGTCGGGGAAGCCGGCGTCGACCAGCGCCGCCTCGCCGTCGCCGACGACGGCGAAGACGTTAGGCGGGTACGGCTGGGGGAACCACGAGAGCTTTACGGGTATGTCGTGGACGTGGTCGGTGATCTGCATGCCGCGCCATTGAACCAGAGGCGCCAAGGGCGGGCAAGGAGGGGGGCATAAACTCACGCCAAGTGGGAGGCCTTCAGCAGACCTGTCTACGCCATCATGGACCGTCCGACAGGTCAGCCGATCACTGCCCACGCACCTGACGCCATGCCGCGAGGACCATCCGCCTGACCCGGCGCGCCCACCTTCCCAACTCTGACTTGGGTAGTTGCCACTCCAGCAAGTCCAAACGCATCTCAGTGCTGGTGCAGTAGTAGCGATCCGAGCCGTGCAACCGAAACGTGAAGGGGACTTCGAAGATCTGGTGGCCGTCCTGTAGCCTCAGGACGCACGGCAATTCCTCCGTGGCGTTAATGACTCTACCGGGGCTTATCTCGACGCCGTTCCTGCCGGAGAGTTCCGCAGGAACGTGGATGACCTCCGGCAGCGAGATGGAAGTGCCACCCTGCCCTTCGTAGACGAGAGTGGCATCGATGATGTTGCGGGGCGTTCCGCCACCGACAAACGCGAAGGCGATTCGTCCCTCCGCTATCAGCATCGGATTGGGCCCAAAGCCAGCACTCCCCCTTGGCAAAGACTGCAGCTTCATCTCGGCAAACGTGATCCAGAAGCGCGGCTTCCTGAAGCGCCGCCACGCGAAGTATGCGTAGACACCTAGCGTCAGGATGAGACCGAGAACGCCGACGATGTCGATGTTGCCGGGCATCGCGGTGATCGTACCACGTCACCGATCGTTTCTGCTGCTATCGGGTGGGACGACACCAGGCGCGGATCTCGTCATTCACGAACGCATCGAGCAAGCGCCTACAACCCCCGCTGGCTCCGCCCTCCCCACGCCCTCCCCCTCGGCGTACAATAGCCGGAACGGAGGAGGCAGGCGGATGCAGGTACTCGAAGACGGGGCGTTCACGCTCATCAAGTTCGGGCCGCTGGGGCCGTACTCAAACAACGCCTACGCCATCGTCGACCGCTCCGAGGGCGAATCGATCATCGTCGACGCGCCCATCGGCGGCGCGGCCGCGCTCGACGGCGTCAAGGGCACGAAGGTCAAGGCCATCGTCATGACCCACCGTCACGGCGACCACTGGGGCAGCATCGACGAGCTGAAGAAGGCAACGGGCGCGCCCGTCCTCTGCCATCCGGACGACGCGGCGCCCCACGCGGCGAAGGTCGACGGCCCTCTCGCCGACGGCCAGGACATCGCCGTGGGCGCGGCGACGGTCCGCGTCATCCACACGCCGGGGCACACGCCGGGCAGCGTCTGCCTGCTGGCCGGGGGCCACCTGATCTCGGGCGACACGTTGTTTCCCGGCGGCCCGGGGCGCTCGGACAGCCCGGAGGCGCTGCGTCAGCTCATCGACTCCATCGTCGCGAAGCTGCTCACCCTGCCGCCGGAGACGCCGGTGCACCCCGGCCACGGCGACGGCACGACCATCGGCGAGGCGAAGCGCGAGTACGAGGCCTTCGCCGCGCGCGAGCACCGCGCGGACCTCTGCGGCGACGTTACGTGGGCGGGGAGCTAGGCCGGCGCCTGGCGCCGCGCTGATTCAGCGCTGGCAGAGGCGAAACAGACGAAGGTCACCCTGAAGTCCTTCCTTCGGATGGACTCAGCATGACAACGCGGTTGCCTTCGCGTAGGGAGTGTGGCGCAGCCCTGCCAGGGAGGCGAGGCCCGCCCTAGCCGGCCTTCCTGATGGCGTGCACGCCCTGCCAGACGCACACCCGGTTGCGGCCCAGGCGCTTGGCCTCGTACAGCGCCGTGTCGGCGTAGGCGATGAGCGACTGATAGTCCTCGCCCGGGATGAACTCGGCGACGCCGCCGCTGATGGATACCTTCGGCTCGAACTGCTGGCCGGCGACCACCTCGGCGAAGCGGCGGATGAGTTCCGTCGCGCCGTCGGCCCCGGTCTCGGGCAGGATGAAGAGGAACTCGTCGCCGCCGTAGCGGCCCACCATGTCGCTCTCGCGCGCCGCCTGGCGCGCCAGCGACGCGATCGCCCTCAGGACCTCGTCGCCGACCGGGTGGCCGCGCTGGTCGTTGACGTCCTTGAAGTTGTCGACGTCGACCAGGGCGACGCTCAGGCGATTGCCGTGGCGCTGGGCGCGGGCGACCTCGGCGCCGATGGCCTCTTCGAGCTGGCGCCGGTTGGGGAGGCCCGTCAGCGTGTCAGTGCGGGCCAGCCAGTGCTGGACCTCCATGTTCTCCTGGAGCATCTCGTTCAGGTCGCGCAGCTTGCGCTCCGAAGATTGCAGTTCGCTGTACATCGTCACCGCCCTCACGGCGGTGGCCGTCTGCGCCGCCAGCGTCTCGATGAGGCGGACTTCGTCCTCGTCGAAGTCGTGCATGCGGAACCCGGTGAGCGAGAGGACGCCGAGGCGCTGGTCCCGGAAGGTAAGGGGCACGATGGCCGTCGAACGCAGCATGTTGGTGCGCGCGAAGGCGTGCGACGATTCCGGGACGCGGGGATCGGTCTGCAGGTCGGGGATGTACAGCGGGTGTCCCAGTTGCAGGACAACCTTGCCCACGGGATCGCCCTTGTCCTTCGCCCGCCGCCACTTGTCCGACGACTCGAACGAAGCGTAGCGGTTATCGGCCAGGCAGCGGACCTCGATGCGGCTCAGGTCGTCGCTGTACAGGTCGATGGTGACGAACTCGAAGCTCGTGGTCGCGCTGGTGAAGCCGGCCAGCTCGGTGAGCACGGCCTCGAGGTTCTGACCGCCGGCCAGCACCTTGGCGACGTCGCCCAGGGCGTCGAGCTGGCGCTGGAGGCGCACGGTGTGGCGGTCGTCGACGTGACGGCCGACGAGAACGGAGAACGCGGGCAGCGTGGCCTCGATGGCGGTGAGGGTCGAGGCGGGGATGCCCCGGCGCTTCCACGGCCCGCGGAGGACGAGCATCTCGGCCGAATTCTCGCCGACGGTGAGGCGGAACGCGAAGTATGAACGCCTGAGGCGTGGCCGCGCCGGGGCCTTTTCAAGGACATAGCCATCGGCGCGCCGGAGGTGGAACCCGACGTGGCAGCCCTCGTCGAGCATCCACCGCTGGAGGAGCCAGAGGCCTTCGGGCGTGAACCCTGCGCCCCACAGCCGGGAGGACCGGCCGACGCAGGCCAGTTGGCCGGCGTGCTCGCTGGGGACGATGACCCAGGCCTCGGTCGCCCGCGTCACGCGCCGGAGGTCGGCGAGCGCGCGCTGGATATTGCGCTCGCAGCCCTTGGACGCGCTGCACGATGCGGCCAGCCGGGCCAGCGTGGTAGCCAGGGCAGCCTGGGTTCGCGCAGTCATCTTCTTAATCAGTTTCGGCCAGATTCAGGCCATACTTTCGGGTTCCGGCCGGACCGGTCACTTGAAAATAACAAGCGTGTCCCGGGGCCGTTGACCCTGACGAACGTACGTGCCTACAATCGGCCAAACCGCGAGGGCGGGCCGTCACGCTCGCCCCGCTTTGTTTTCGGGAGCGCCCTCGTGCCACGGTCACGGCAAACCTCCTACTGCAAGACCACGCTCGCCAACGGCCTTCGGGTCGTCACGGCGCCAATGCCGCACACCCGTTCGGTCAGCGTAAGCGTCTACGTCGGCGCCGGCTCCCGGTACGAGCTGCCGGAGCAGTCAGGCCTCTCGCACTTCCTCGAGCACCTCTGCTTCAAGGGAACCGCGAAGCGGCCGACGCCGCGGTCCATTTCCGAAGCTATCGACAGCGTCGGCGGCGTCTTGAACGCCGGAACCGACCGCGAACTGACGGTCTACTACTGCAAAGTCGCCCGGCCCCACCTTGAACTGGCCCTCGACGTGCTGGTGGACATGGTGCGTCGCCCCCTGCTGGACCCGGGCGAGATGGAGAAGGAACGTGGCGTGATCATCGAGGAGCTGGCGAGCGTGGCCGACTCGCCGGCGCAGCAGGTGGACATCCTGCTCGACCGCACGCTATGGCCGGACCAGCCTCTGGGCTGGGACGTCGCGGGGTCCGAGGCGACGATCTCGGCCATCACCCGCGACACGGCGCTGGAATACCTCCAGAGGCAGTACGTCCCGAACAACGTGGTCGTCAGCGTGGCCGGAGCGGTCGAGCACGCGGAGATCGTCCGTCTGGCCGAGGAGCAGATGGGCGACTGGCGGAGGGGCAGCCCGTCGTGCTGGTTCCCGGCGGTGAACGGCCAGGACGGGCCGCGCGCGGCCGTGCTGTACAAGAAGACCGAGCAGGCGCACATCTCAGCCGCCGTGCCCGGCCTCTCGAGCTGGCACCCGGATCGCTTCGCCCTCGACCTCCTGAGCGTCGTGATGGGCGAGACGATGAGCAGCCGCCTGTTCCAGGAGCTACGCGAGAAGCGCAGCCTCTGCTACGACGTGCACACCTACGTCACGCACTTCCTCGACGCCGGGGCGTTCACGGTGTACGCGGGCGTCGACCCGGCGCGCGCCGAGGAGGCCATCGTCGCCGCGCTGCAAGAGCTGGCGCGCGTCCGCGACGAGGGCCTGCCGGAAGAGGAGCTGGCGAAGGCGAAGGAGCTGTCCAAGGGCCGCCTGCTCCTGCGGATGGAGGACACCCGCAGCGTTTCCGGCTGGTACGGCGGACAGGAGATCCTCAACGGCCGCATCCTCACGGCCGACGAAGTGGTAGGCCTCCTGGACGCGGTGACGGTGGACGACATCCGCCGCGTGGCCGGCCTCCTGACCGCCGACAGGCTGAACCTGGCCGTCGTAGGGCCGTTCCGCAGCGACAAGCGCTTCCTCCCCCTGATGTCCCTCTAGTCCGCTGCCCGTCGGCCGGCGTCTCTCGTGCTAGAATGGCGCGACAGCGAACGTTCGCGACAGGAAAGGAGGCCGCCGGTGGCCGTGATCATCGTTCTGGCCGTCATCGCGGGCGCTCTCGTTCTGGGCGCGCTCATCGTCGTCGGCATGTACAACGGCCTGGTGCGCTCGCGGATGCGCGTCCGCGAGGCGTGGTCGGGCATCGACGTGCAGCTCAAGCGGCGGTCGTCGCTCGTGCCCAACCTGGTGGAGACTGTCAAGGGCTACGCCGCCCACGAGCGCGACGTGCTGGAAAACGTCACCCGCGCGCGGGCGATGCTCGACCAGGCGGGAACGCCAGCCCAGGCTGCCCAGGCGAACAATGCTCTGACCCAGACCCTGCGTTCGCTGTTCGCCGTGGCGGAGAACTACCCGCAACTGCGCGCCAACGAGAACTTCATGGCCCTGCAACGTGAGCTTTCGGACATCGAGGAGAAGATCGCCTACGCGCGCCAGTTCTACAACCGCAACGTCCTGGACTACAACACCAAGACGCAGACCGTGCCGACGGCCATGATCGCCGGCATGTTCAACTTTGAGCCGTCGGAGTTCTTCGAGGCGGAGGAGGAGGCCCGCGAGGACGTGCGCGTGAGCTTCGCGGCCACGCCCCCGCCGGCGGCGCCGCCCTCCGAGGCGCCCACGGGGCAACCGCCGGGCAGCGCCTAGGCCACCGCGCGCTCGATGGCGACCGAGCAGCCGCTGCAGGAGCCCGTCCTCATATACGACCGCATCGCCGCCAACAAGCGGACGACGTGGCTGCTGATGCTTCTCTTCACGGCCATGGGCGGCGCGTTCGCCATCCTCATCGGGGTGGCCCTGGGCCTGCCGCCAGGCGTCGCGCCCATCCTCGTCATCCCCTTCGCTCTGTTCGCCATCTTCAGCTACTACGAGTCGGCGTCGGTGGCGCTGGCAGTGAGCGGCGCGCGCGAGGCGAGCCCGGCCGACGAGCCGGAACTTCACCGCATAGTCGAGAACCTGTGCATCGGCTCGGGCCTGCCGAAGCCGAAGGTGTACGTCATCGAGGACGGCTCGCCCAACGCCTTCGCAACGGGACGCGACCCTGACCACGCGTCCGTGACGGTCACACGCGGCCTGCTGCAGAAGCTCGATCGTCTTGAACTCGAAGGCGTCATCGCGCACGAGCTGTCGCACATCGGGAACTACGACATCCGGCTGATGACCATCGTCGTGGTGCTGGTCGGCATCATCGCGCTGATGGCCGACTTCCTGCTGCGGTGGACGTGGTTTGGCTCCGGCACGCGGCGGGGCAGCCGCGACAAGAACGCGGGCGGCGGCCAGGCGCTCATCCTGGCGCTGGCCATCGTCGCAGCCATACTCATGCCGCTGCTGGCGCAGACCATTCGCTTCGCCATCTCGCGGCAGCGCGAGTACCTTGCCGACGCCTCGGGGGCGCTCCTGACCCGCTACCCCGAAGGACTGGCCCGGGCGTTGGAGAAGATCGCCGCCGACCCTGACCCCCTGGAGGCCGCCAACAAGGCCACGGCCCACCTGTACATCAACAACCCGTTGCGCGAGCACGGGAGCCTCCTGAACAACCTGTTCTCGACACACCCGCCCATCGAAGACCGCATCCGCGTCCTGCGGGCGATGTGACCATGAGCGCGCCGATCATCCGCCCGGCGACGGCGGCGGACGTCAGAGAGATCAAGCGCCTGCTGGGAGGCTATGGCCTCCCTCGGGCCGACCTTGGACGCTACACGGGCAGCTTTCTGGTCGCCGAGGACGAGCAGGGCGTGACGGGCTGCGCGGGGCTAGAGCTCTACGGCCAGTCGGCGATACTGCGGTCCGTCGCCGTCGCCGAGCGATGGCGCGGGTCCGGCCTGGGCCGCAGGCTGACGGAAGACGCCATCGAACTGGCTCGCCGCAAGGGCGTGAAGCGTCTGTACCTCTTCACAGCGGACGCCGAGGGCTTCTTTTCCCGCTTCGGCTTTCGGAACGTGCACATCGACGAGATGGACGAGGTCGCCCACGAGAGCCGCGAATACCAGCTCGTGCGACGCCTCTGGCCGCGTTCGGAGATCAAGGTGATGCTGCGGGAGCTGTCATGACGCCGGAGCGAACGCGACCGCCCGTCCGCGGGCTGTACGTCATCATCGATCCCGAGGTCTGCCGGGACCGCGACCCCGTCGAAGTCGCCCGCCTCGCGCTGGAAGGAGGGGCCGCCGTCATCCAGTGGCGAGACAAGCGCCGCGACAAGGGCGAGCAACTGAACGACGCCCGCCGCATCCGCGACCTCTGCCGCGAGAGCGACGCGCTCTTCATCGTCAACGACCACGCTGACCTGGCGTTCGCCCTAGACGCCGACGGCGTGCACCTCGGACAGCGCGACCTGCCGGTGGACGTGGTTCACAGGCTGCTGCCAGGCGCCGTCATCGGCGTCTCGACTAACAACGCCGACGAGGCCCGCCGGGCCGTCGCGGGCGGCGCAACGTACGTAGCCGTGGGGAGCGTGTTCCCCACGCAGACGAAGCCGGTGACGCGTCCGGCCAGCCCCGAACGCGTGCGCGAGGTGCGCGCGGCCGTCGACGTCCCTTTGGTGGCCATCGGCGGCATCGACGCCTCCAACGTCGATCTGGTGATCGAGGCGGGCGCCGACGCGGCGGCCGTCATCAGCGCCGTTTGCGGCGCCGACGACCCTCAGGCGGCGGCGCGAGCGCTGGCCGAGCGCTTCGAGCGGGCGCGGCCCTAGGCCAGACGCCCTTCCTCGCGCGCCCGCGCCTCGGCGCCCACGCGGAAGACATCGTACGCGCCCGAGCACGCCACGAAGGTGTCGAACGAGATGCTGCGGTCGGCGAGCGTCATCAGCGCGCGGGGGAAGCCCGGGCTCACGAGCGCTTCGGGCAGGTCGCGCTTGATGACCCTGACGACGGCTCTGGCCACTGCGGCGGGCGTCGTCGCGCCCAGCAGCCGGGGCAACTGGACGGGGTGCTCCCGCCGCGACGTCTCGAACATGCCTGCCTCGGCAACGAAACCGGGGCACACGACCGACGCGCTGACGCCGGTCCCGTGGCACTCCGCCCGTAGCGACTCGGTGAAGCCGATGAGCCCGGCCTTCGTCGCCGCGTAGGGCTCGTTGTACGGCGGACCAACCTTGCCCGCGATGGACGAGACGTTGACGACGTGGCCGCGGCGGCGCTCCAGCATGCCCGGTAGGACCGACCGCGTCAGCAGCATGGGCGCCGTGAGGTTCACAGCTATTATGTGTTCGATGTCTACGGGATCGATGAGATGGTACGGGTAAGTGCGCTCGATCCCGGCGTTGTTGACGAGGACGTCGACGGCGCCGAACTCGCGCCCGGCGGCGGCGACCAGCGCCTCGCGGTCCGCTGCCGCGGCCACGTTCGCGGGCACGGCGATGGCCTGAGCGCCGCCGGCCCGTAAGCTCGCAGCCACGTCCTCCAGCTCAGAGGCCGAGCGGGCCGCGAGGACGAGATGCATGCCCTCCCCGGCCAGCGCGCGGGCGATGTACGGCCCCAGCCCGCGTGACGCACCTGTGACGACAGCGGTCTTCCCCTTCAGGTCTTTCATCGTGATCCTCCCCCTGGCTGCCATGGCGGAGGGCCTACATCGCCATGGGTCGATGGCGGCCTTCCGAGAACCAAGAACGAAGGCCACGCTTCAGCGTGGCGCGATGGAATCGAACCACAACGGCCACCTTGAAAGGCGGCCTTCATTGGGGCGATTGGCGACAGGTGGCCTCCATCCCGATTGCCCTACACCGTGTACACACGCTGGTCGGGCCCTTTGAGGATAAGCGCGTACGCGCCGTCGGGGTGCCAGAACGGGCCGACGAGGTTGTCATTCGTGCCGCTGGCGATCTGGCGCGCGCGCTCGCCGTCGAACCACATCAGCAGCCCGCGTTCCCCGAGCAGCAGAGCTTCATCTCCGCCGGGGCGCCACGCCGCGCCCCAGAGCAGCCCCGGCGCCTCGATCTGCAGGGAGCGGAAGCCCGCGCCATCGTACGTCACAAGCTTGCTGACACCGGACCAATCCCGGCGATAGGCATACCCTGCGATTAGCGCCTCTCGCCCGTCCGGACGCCAGTCCACGGCAACGAAGTCGTCCTCGTCGTCCGTGGCCAGGAACGCCTGCAGGTAGCGGCCGTCGCAACGGTAGAGCGGATGCGGGCGCGGGTAGCCCGCCAGGCGCGAGGCGTACGCTCCGACCAGCGCGTACGCGCCGTCGGGACGCCAGGCAATGGTTCGCAGCGTGTGCGCCCGGTCGCCGGGCACAGGCTCGACCGCGCCGCCCGGCTCGTAGCGGAGGACGACGCCGGCGTTGCCAGCGATCAGCGCGACTGTGCCGTCGGGACGCCAGGCCACGCGGCGCAGGTTCTCCGCAGTCGGCGACGCCAGCTCGCCCGCCCGTCCGTCGTCGACGGCGATCACCGCGCCCCGGTTGCCCACAAGCAGCGCCGAGCGGCCGCCGGGCGACCAGGCCGCGCCCCGCAGGTTATGTCGCGTACCTGCGTCGAAGCGCCGGAATCGCGCACCGTCGTACTCCAGCGCCTCGCCACCGTTGCCGAC
>JBBITS010000050.1:0-12982 GCA_037440665.1 Chloroflexota bacterium | reverse complement strand
CGCCTCCGGCGAGAGTCGAGTCTTCGACCGGCAGAGGGGCGGAGCCCCTCTGCACTTCCCGTCTTTCGGCACCGTGCTGCTAGCCGGGGAGGCTCAGACCGAGCGCCTGAGAGACGGCCGCCGGCAGGCGGGCCGCGACGTCCATCTTGTCGATGAGGACGATGCCTAATTCCTCGGCGCGGCGGCGGACGTAAGAGTAGCGCGCCTCGCCCGTCTGCATGATGACGGGCAGCGCCGGATCGCGGTGCGTCCGGAAGGCAGCGATGACGTCCCACCCGTTCTTCACGGGCATGTCGAGGTCGGTGATCAGCAGGTCGATGGGCTGAGCGTGGTCCTTGATGAAGCCGATGGCCGTGCCGCCGTTGGTCGCCGTCACGCAGGTCAGCGGCAGCGGGCTGAGAAGGTTCAGAAGCCGCTCCTGGAAGTCCACGTAGTCCTCAGCTATGAGGACGTGGAGCCGCTGCCCGGAATTCTCCACCGCTTTCACAACTCTTCGTAGGCCGCCAGCATCAAATTTAGGTGGAGCATCAAGACCTTACTCCAGGCGATGGAAGCCCTGGCGGCCCGTTCGGCTCCCAGCGCGTCAAGTAGAACGCCCGCAATAGCCGCCTGGGCGAAAGCGACCGTGGCGACCATGAGGGACGCGGGAATGGGCCCTGCGGCCGTGGCCGTAGAGGCGGCGTGCACCCGCCCGATGCGGACAAGCGCGTGTGCTGTATCGTCGCCGAGATCGGCAGAAGCGACGAGCCCGAGCCAGTCGGCCAGGGTGCGGCGGCGCTCGGCCAAGGCGACCTCATCGATGGTGCCGTCGGGCCGAAGAAACCAGCGGGCCGTCTCGGGGATCGCCAGTAAGTGCTCGTAGACAGCGGCCGCAGCCGCGTCGCGGACGGCCGCTACGGGGCCGGCCGTTTCGCGCACGAGCGCAGCGTCGGCCTCGGAGAAGCCCGCGACCCGCGCTGCGAGGACAAGGCGCCTGCCGGGTCCGTTGGCGGCATCTGTGATGATGTTCACGAGCCCATCATGGCCCACTCTGGCTGGAACCGCAACTGGCGCGACTCGCCGTCAGCGGATTCGCAGCTCATCCAGATACTGCGTGAGGTCGATGTAGAGATCGGCGACGTTGCGCAGCTCGATAGACGTGCTCGACGCGAACGCCACGACTTCGACGCGCACGCCCTTGCTGGCCACCATGTCGACCAGCCGGCGGAAGTCGCCGTCGCCCGACACCAAGCAGACGACGTCGAGACGGTCGGACATGGTGAGGACGTCGATGGCGAGTTCGACGTCGAAGTTCGCCTTCATGGAGCCGTCGGTGAAGCGCTTCAGGGGCTTGGTGACGATGCGGTAGCCCTTGCCGACGAACGGAGAGACGAACCGCTGCTGTTCGACGCGGGCGGCGGGGTCGTCGCTGATGGGCGCGTAGGCGCTGGCGCGCACCAACTCCCTGTGCTCCGCCAGCATCTCCCGGAGCCTGCCGAAGTCGATGTTCACACCGAAGCGCTCGGCGGCGTACATGATGTTGGGCACGTCAACGAAGATGCCCACGCGGGGAAGCTGCGTCGGCGCGAAGGCGCCCGGCGATCCCGCTCCCCCCAACCTGCCCTCGATGGCCGAGAGCGAGCCCTGGATGCTCTTCATGGCCCGCGTCTCTTCGGCGAGGAAGGTCTCCAGGGCCGTTGTCTGGCGGGCCAGGAGCGCCTCGACTGGCAGTTCCACGGTTTCGGCCGGGGCGGCGACCGCTTCCGGCGCGGTGCCATCCTTTTCCTCGCCCTTTCGCCGTCGGCGTCCGCCACGAGTGCCGCGCCGGGTTCGTTTGGCGGGCGTCCGCGCTTCAGACGCAGGCGCGGCCGGCTTCTCGGCAACGGGAGCCTCGGTCAGCGCCTTCTGAACGTACTGCTCCTCGGCCGTAGCCTCCCCGCCACGGCGGCGGCGCGAAGGGACCGTGGCCGCGGGCCGCGTCGTGCGGCGAGAGCGCTGGCGTGCTCCTGATGTATCGGTGGCAGGCCGCTCCCGCCTCTGGCGGGGGCCGACCGGTTGCCTGTCAAGCGCGGGCGCTTCGGGCTCGGCGGCGTCCTTCTTGGGAGAGGCGCGCGCCGGGCGTTTGCGCCCGAATAACGGTAAGGCCACGCTGGCTATTCGCCTCCTGTCGCATACTGTAGCACACTGCAGCGCGCAGCCACCTGCTCGGCCAGCCGCACGAACGCCTGCGCCTGCGGCGAATCAGGCGCCGCGTCCACGATGGGCCGGCCTTCGTCCGACCCCTGACGGGTCGCCGGGTCCAGGGGCAGCTCGCCCAGGAACTCCAGACCCAGCTCCTCGGCGGCCTGTTGCGCGCCGCCGTGCCCGAACACGTCGGTGCGCTCGCCGCAGTGCGGGCAGACGAAGTAGCTCATGTTCTCGACGACGCCGAAGACGGGCACGTTCATCTTCTCGAACATCGTCACGGCCTTCGTCGCATCCTCCAGCGCCACCTGCTGCGGCGTGCTGACGATGACGACGCCAGCGATGGGCGCCTCCTGCGCCATGCTCATCGAGGCGTCGCTGGTGCCGGGCGGCAGGTCGATGATCAGGTAGTCCAGCTCACCCCAATCGAGGTCGTGGAGGAGCTGGCGCATGGCGGTGCCGATCATTGGCCCCCGCCACACCATCGGCGTCCCCTTCGGCAGCACGAAGCCGATGGACACAACGCGCACCCCGTAGCGCTCGACGGGCGACAGGCCTCGCTGAGACTCCAGCAGGAAGCCTGGCTCCAGGCCCATCATCGTCGGGATGTTGGGGCCGGTGATGTCGCCGTCCAGCAGGCCCACGCGCGCGCCCACCCGCGCCAGCGCCACCGCCAGGTTGACGGCTACGGTGGTCTTGCCTACCCCGCCCTTGTTGGACGCTATGGCGATGATGTTACGGACGCCCTCGACGGGCCGGGGGCCGCCCCGAGGCGCCGTGGCGCGGACCTCGGCGTCCATCGTCACCTGGACCTCCCGGACGCCGGGGAGAGCGCCGATGGCCTCGGCGACATCGGCCTTGATCTGCTCGTTCAGGGGGCAGGCCGGCGTCGTGAGCACGATGCGCACACTTACCGCGCCGTCCCGAACCGCGACGTCGCGGACCATGCCCAGCGAGACGATGTCGCGGCGCAACTCGGGGTCGTTCACCGAGCGAAGGGCCGCGATCACGTCTTCCTCACTCGTAGTAGCGGGAGGCAGGCTATCAGGCATCGGGGGAACTCCTCGTAGCTGGTCCATCGAGGGAAGGCCGCAGGCTCGCCTCAGGAGAGGCGAAGCGCCCCGGACAGTGGGTTCGGGTCCAGTATATGGCCGCTGATGGGCCCGAACCACCGGCGACGCTTTTTCAACTATTTTGATTTTAATAGCGCGAAAGCTTGACATGCCAGCACCTGCGCTGTAGTCTTTCCTGTGCACGGGGGAGCAACACCAGAGGAGGTGTCCCCATGACGGAACAGGTCCTGACGCACGAGCCCGAGGCTCCCTCCGAACCCGCCTGCCGCCACCACTGGATCATCGAGACGCCCCATGGCCCCACTAGCCACGGCGTCTGCCGGCTCTGCGGGGCCGAGCGCGATTTCGAGAACTCGGCTCACGACTACATCTGGGATCGCGAGGCCCTCAACGGTCAGACCAGCCGCTGGCGCCAGAACCGCGCCTGGCCGGCGCCCGCCGCCGACGAATGGT
Organism: Chloroflexota bacterium; assembly: GCA_037440665.1. Classification (GTDB taxonomy): domain Bacteria; phylum Chloroflexota; class Dehalococcoidia; order DSTF01; family JACRBR01; genus DATLZC01. Next base: position 9,293 of record JBBITS010000050.1, on the reverse strand, counting down.
AGCCGGAGGCCGCTAAGGTCTGACGGAACGAACCCCGGAGCGCTCTCCGGGGTTCGTCTTCTAGCGGAGTGAGAACCGGCTCGCCCGGGCCGGCCGCGCCTCGCAGGGCTCCGGCCTCTGCACGGGGAACAGACGCTCGCGGGCGGATCGGAGGACCTCGCCGGGTTCGCTGACGCCGGGCCCGAACGTGCCGCGGCCGGCGCGCAGCCTCAGGTCCGCTTCCTCGGCGTGCCCGGCCTCGTCGAAGACGCACGCCGCCACGGCCTCGATGACCAGCTCCGTCACGTCGGGGCCGCCGCCAACCTCCAGCACGGCCAGCTCCGTCGGGCCGATGACGGCGACGACGTCGCTGCCGCGGATGTGGTGGGCGATAACACGGCCAGCGTCGCGGAGGATCTCTGGGCTGGGCGCGCGGCCATGTCCGACCTCGTCCGTGCGGTCGGTCTCGATGCTGAACAGGAACACGCCGAAGGGCGGTCCGCCTTCGGCGGCGCGCTGGCATTCGAGCTGGAGCCGGTCGAGGAAATAGCGCCGGTTGCGCAGGCCCGTAACCTCGTCGTAGACACTGGTCCAGGCGATCAGCGCTTCCCGTTCCCTCTCCACCGACCGGCGCAGGAGCAGCGACGTCATGCCCGTCAGAGCCAGCGCCGTAATGAGGAACATCGTGAAGCTGAACTCCTCGGTGTAGTCCTGGAAGTCCAGACCGACCTTCAGCCACGGGATGGCCCAGACCAGATACACGAGGAACAGGACGATGAAGGCGAAGGTAGCGAGCCGGCTCCACTTGAGCAGCGCGAAGTACTTGCGGGCCGGGTTCAGGTCGCTTCTCCGTCTGGCAAGCATTATCAAGACGCCCCCTGCTGGCGCTTTCGGGCGATCCCCGCTGAAGGTCAGGCTTCCAGCCTGACCGGAGGCCGGTCACCGCTTCCCGCCACGCTGGAAGCGTGGCCTTCTATCCTCGGGCTCGCCCCCGCCTCCTGAAGGTCAGGCTTCCAGCCTGGCCGGCGAGGGTCGATCACGGTTCCGCCACGCTGAAAGCGTGGCCTTCTATCCCCGGGTTCGCCCCACTCGTTCTAAGAATCGGAAGGGAATGGGGGTCTTTGAACGCGGGCTCAGGCCGGGGCGCGGCCGCTGGACTGACCCCGGGGCGGCCAGAGGGAGCCGGGCCCGCCGTCGAGGAGGAGCAGGAGCAAGGCTGGACTGGCCAGCAGGCCCAACAGCACCACGGCCCGAAGCGCCAGCCCGGCCGGTCCGGTGCCTGGCTCGGCGATGGGGTTGATGATGGCCAGCGACACCAGCGCCACGCCGCAGAGCAAGGCGAACCGCAGCAACCGCGCCCCGAAGCGGAAGAACACGGCCACCACTACGGCCACGGCTAGCATCATCCTGGCCATCAGGGGATCGAACTGTGCGACATCTTCGGGCGAAGCCCAGAGATATCCCCCGTAGGGCGCCAGCAGCAGCAGCCAGCCCGACAGCACGGCCATCGGCAGCATCATCAGCGACGCCAGAAGCCAGTCGCGCCGCGCCGCCTCCAGGATGACGCGAACGACAGCCCACCAGGACAGGGGAAATAGCACTGCCAGGGCGACGGTTTCAGCCCCGGTCTGCAGCGAGGTCTCCGCGTCCAACCAACTGTCAAAGCCGTTGGGCACTTCGCGCACGGCCAGGCGCAGGACCACAAGCAGCGGGAACAGGGAGTAACCGGCCCACGGGTATATCCACTGCGGCCTGCCACGGCGCCAGAAGAGGAAGGTTACGACGGTGATGGCAGCGAAGGCGAGAGCGAGCAGGGGGAAGTTGCGAGACAGTCCCAGGGCGAAGAAGAGGACGACAAGGCCGTGAGGGCAGGCCGCGAGGAGCGCCTCCCGCCACGTCGGCCGCTGGTGAGCCTCGCACATCTCGCGGGCGACCTGCCGCACGTCGCCGAAGCGCTCGATGGCCAGGCGCTCCGCGGATGCGCGGTCGAAGCCCTGCGCCTGGAGGTCGGCGACCCGGTCTTCCAGATGCGCGTTGATCTCGCGCAGCACCGGCTCCGCGTCGGCGGCGTCGAGGTGCAGCGAGGCACGAAGGTGCTGGAGAAATCGATCGAGTTCTAGAGACATCCCCCGCCGGCCGTTCTTTGAAGCTGCCCTTATCCCCTCAAGACCATGTTCACTGCTGCGGCGAACGACTTCCATGTGCGCGCCTTCGCCTGTAGCGCCTTCTCGCCCTCTTCGGTCAGCGAATAGTATCGACGCTCCTGGCCGTTCGGGAGTCTTTCCCAACGCCCCTGTATGAACCCGTCCTGCTCCAGCCTGTGCAGGGCGGGATACAGGGTGCCCTCCTTGAACTGAAGGTATCCCCTGCTCTGGCGCTCGACCTCCCTTATTAGCTGGTAGCCGTACATCGGCTCCCGGCCAATGAGGGCAAGCAGCAGGCAGTCCATGCTGCCCTTCAGCAGTTCACCCGAGTATTTTTCACGCCTCGCCATGCCCCACATCTCTCCCTTGGTCTTTCCCTTCCAGGGAGGTCCGCACCTACAGAGACAATCCCTGCGATACTAACGCCCCCTAACCTCCTTTCATTCCACGGCGTCTCGTCCCGTTACCAGCCTTTCACCAGGAACCAGCATGCGAACGCCGCAGCCAACAGCGAGCGCTGCCAGGCCCCCGAGATACGCCGTTGGCTCTAAGTATGCCACCATCATAAGCGTTCCGATCAATCCCCCTAATGGGATTAAATCGATTCTTCCAATACGTAAGCTTACCTGGAATCGGCCCGGCTGCGGAGGAGCCCGCCAACGCATGGTGATGAGCACGCCGTTCACGGCGACGAACGAGACGAAGATCATGAAGTTCGTGACACCCGCCACAATGCCTATGTCGCCCGGAACCACCAGCGCCGAGGCCACCGCCGCTATGACCAGCGTCGCCAGCAGCGGCGTCTGGCGCTTTGGCTCTATCCGCGCCAGCACGCCCGGCAGCGCCCCTTCTTGAGCCATCCCATAGACGATCCGCGCCACCGACACCAGCAGCAGAAGCACGGTGTTGCCTGTCGCGAACAGCGCGATGACCGAAAGCGTCCTCGAGCCGCCGCGGCCAAGCGCCCCCTCGACGACGTCGGCCAGGGGCGCGCCCGAGCCTGCCAGCGTCTCCCACCCTGCGGCGCTCACGGCAGCAAAGGCGACGAGGCTGTAGACGGCGGCCGAGATGCCGATGGCGAATCCCAGCGCCATAGGAATGGTGCGGTTCGCATCCCGCGTCTCTTCGCTGAGCTTCGTGATGTGCTGGAACCCGATATAGGCGAAGAACACCAGCGCCATCGCCTGCAGCACGCCCGTAGCGCCGTTGGGCGTGTCGAGGTAATCGACGTCGCCGGCGTGGGGCAGCCCCACGACGATGACGATAACAAGGCCGCTCAACTCTACCAGCGTGAACAGCACCGAGAGCCAGACCGACTCGCGGATGCCCCAGGCGGCGACCACGGTGCTGGCCGCGATGAGGAGCCACGCTCCCACACGCGGTTCGAGCGGCGTGAGGGAATTGAGGTAGCCGCCGAATCCCAGCGAAACCGGCGCCACGGCCACCACGCTGCCCGCCACCACCGACCAACCCGCCAGAAAGGCAGGCCACTCGCCCCAGGCGGGCCGGACGTAGTCGTATTCGGCGGCGGCCTTCGGGATGACGTTGGCTAGCGCGGCGTAGCTAAGGCCCGTGAGCCCGCAAGCGCCGGCCGCCAGCAGGAACGAGAGCCACAGCGCGTTCCCTGCGTCTTCAGCGGCGACGCCGATCAGAGCGTAGATCCCGGCCCCTAGGATCAGCCCCACGCCGCTCAGCGTCACCTCGACGAGGCCAAGGCCGCGCCGGAGACCAGCGTCGGCCGTCATGCGGGCAGTTCCGCCATAACCGCAATCTTACGGGCGCAGCCGAAGCGGGGCTACTCGCGGGGCTTCTTGAGGCGCTCGTCGCCCACGTTGGTCAGTGAGTACGGGCCGTCGCCGTGGAGAATGTACTCCCGCCAGCGCAGTTCGCCTTCGCGGAAGCGGCTGCGCAGGGCGTTCAGCGACCTGGACACCTTCCCGAAGTCCGGCGCCACTTCGTCTGTCTTCTTTTTGAAGAATCGCCTGAGCATCTTGCGTCGCGTCGCTCCGCTCTGCACCGCTCAGCGGCGGCGTCAGCAGGCCCGCCGCTTTCCGCGCAGGGCTCCGCGTACATTCTCGGACTAGATTCAACCGTTCTTGAGAAGTTTCCAGCCGCCCTTCATCCCCCGTTCACAGTGCCGAAACGTGGTCTTAACCTGCGCCTGCTACGCTGCTGGCGGGAAGGAGGTGAATCCATGCCGATGGTGCTGCTACCCGAGTACGCCGCAGCCGTCATGGCCGAGCGCGAGGCCGACGTCCGGCGAACAGCGAACATTCGTGCGTATCAGCGGCTTGCGAGCTACGCCCGGCCGGGCGTGGGGGCCATCCTCGGCCTGCTCTGGGCCGAGCTTCTGTGGGAACTGGCTGGCCTCACGCCTCGGCGGAAGAGGGCAAGGCCCTATCCCAACCCGCTGCGCTGAGGTTCTTCAGTCCTTTTCCGGGCCCAGTGTCCGGCTGTTCACCCGGCAGGGCGAAATAAACGTCGCCTCCATCCGATGCTTCTTGTAGACACCTGCGGCGCAAGCGGCAGCGGAGGCGTTCCCATGCCATTGTTCCCCTCGCATTCCCAGGACGGCAGGCAGTCAAGTGTCGACGGCCTGCACGAGCACACGCGCCGCCACCCGCGGGACGCCGACGGCTGGTACGACCTCGCCATCGCCTTGCAGGATCGTCCGGGCGCCCGTACCCCGGCCGAGCGCCGCTTCATCATCGACGCCCTCGCGCGGTTCCTCGACCTCGCGAAGCGGACCGACCGCCGCCGCCCGGACGCGATGGCCCGGTTCACCGAACAGGTGCGCAGCGAAGCCAGGGAGCGTGTTGACAGGGGCGACATGAACGTCCCTGCGTCCTGACTCCCATCAGACGCCGAGAGTCGCCCCTTCCAGCGCGAGCAGGCGGAGCTTTATGTCGAGACCGCCGGTGTAGCCGCCCATGCGCCCTCTCGCGGCCACGACCCGGTGGCACGGCACCACGATCGCCACGGGGTTGCTGGCCAGAGCATTCCCGACAGCTCGACTGGCCCTTGGGTGGCCCACTCGCCGCGCGATCTCGCCGTAGCTCACCACCGACCCGGCCGGGACCTTCCGCGTCTCTTCGAGGACGGCGCGCGTGAACGGCGTGACGCCCGTCAGTTCGACGTCGGCGTCGATGCGGGAGCGGCTGCCATCCAGATATTCGAGGAGTTGCGCCATCAGCGGTGCCATGGCGCGATCGTCGCGCACCGGCGCGAAGCCCTGGCGGTGGAGGTCGTCGAGGAAAGCGTGCTCCGTCTGCCGCAGGGCGACCCGCACCAGCTTCCCATCGTGCGCAGCGACCAGCAGCCGCCCGAAGGCTGAACGGGCTGAACTGTAGGTGGCGGGAACGAACTCGCTCATGGCGACGGCCTCCCGCCTACACTGCCACTCCCGGACGACGATGTCAACGCGCCGGTGGAATGGACCTTGCGCCCCCGTTCCTGCTTACGTAGACTGCCTGACAGCCAGAGACAGCGGGCGTCCGCCTGTCCGGACTTAATCACCCGCCGAGGCCGCACAAGCGAAAGCACAATCGCGCGGCGCCGTCCCTTGGGGGGCCGGCCCGCCGAGCTTGTTCGCGCCCTGACCTCTGGCAGGGCGCTTTCGTTTGCCCGGACGCAGAGGAGCCGAGATGCCTACCGAGCGGAAGATAGAGACCGTCGCTGACCTCAGGGAACTGATCGCGAAGGCGCAGATGGCGGTGGGCGCCGAGTACCGGGGCCTGACCGTGGCGGAGATGAACCAACTCCGGCGGGCGCTGCGCCAGGCCGGCGTCGAAGCCCACGTCGTCAAGAACCGCCTGTTTCAGATCGCAGCCACCGAGGCGGGCCGCGAGGACGCCAGCGCCCTCGCTGAAGGCCCGACGATGGTCGTCTTCGTCCCCGGCGACATCGTGGCGGCGGCCAGGTCCATCACCGATTACGTCAAGAGCGCTCGCAACGCCTTCCAACCACGGAAGGTGTACATGCCCGGCCAGGTGATGGACGCGGGCGCTCTGCAGGATCTGGCGGAGCTGCCGCCGCGCGAGGCGCTCATCGGGCAACTGGCGGGCGCGTTCATGTCGCCCTTGTCGCGGCTGAAGGGCATGTTCGACCAGATACTCACGAACCCGGCGGGTCATCTGCTAAACGGGGTCCTGCGCGACACCACGGGCCTCCTCGAGGCGCGGGCGGCCCAGCTCGGCGGATAGCTCAAACGTACAGGACCAGCATCGCTTACCACAGCGGCGTCCTTCCCTGAAAGGACAGCAGCAAGAAGGAGACAGGAAATGGCAGGCAAGGTTGACCAGGCGTTCGACATCATCAAGGACATGACGATCCTCGAACTGCGCGACCTTAACAAGCGCATCGAGGAGGAGTTCGGCATCACGGCGGCGGCGCCCGTCGCGGTGGCGGCTCCTGTCGCCGCAGCTCCAGCAGGCGGCGCACCCGCCGCGGCGGCCGAGGAGGAGCAGACCGAGTTCACGGTCGTCCTCAAGGACGCCGGCGCCAACAAGATCAACGTCATCAAGGCGGTCCGCGAGGTCACCACGCTCGGCCTCAAGGAGGCCAAGGACTTCGTCGAGTCGGCACCGGTCAACGTCAAGGAAGGCGTGAACAAGGACGAGGCGGCGAAGGTGAAGAAGCTCCTCGAAGAGGCTGGCGCGACCGTCGAGGTTAAGTAGCCCTCGTCCCCGGACGAGCCTGCTCAGCGGAGGACGTAGCCGTCCTACGCTGTCGCTTCCAGCCGGCCCGCGAACGGGGTATAGTAGCGCGCGATGCAGTGCTACGCCTGCGATCACGACGCCACCCGCCAGTGCCGCCGCTGCTCCCGCCTCTACTGCGAAGAGCACGGGGCGGACGTCTGCAACGAGTGCCTCGCCCCGGCGAGCGGTCTTCCCTCGGTCTTCGTGTACCGTGGCTCGTTGCTGGCGCTGCTGGTCGCCGCCGCCGTCGGCATCTGGCTGCTGGTGCGGCCACCCGGAGAGGGTGACTCCGACAACGCGGCCCTGCTCGCCGTTTCGCCGACGCCGGAGCGGGTCACGACGGTTCGCCCGGCCTCCTCGCGCACGCCTGACGCAGACCAGACGGGCACGCCGGAGGCGGAAACGACGGCTACCGCCGAAACGTCACCCACCGCCAGGCCCGAGCCAACGGCGACTCCCGCTCCGCGGGAGTACGTCGTCCAAGAGGGTGACAGCCTTATCAGCATCGCCGAGGCGAACGCGCCGCCCGGCGCCGACCTCATCGCCTACGCCCGCGAGATCGCCGAACTCAACGGGATCGACTTCGACTCCCCGATCATCAACCCCGGCGACGTTCTCAAGCTGCCCGACTGACGATGGCGGAACCTACCGGTCGCGGCCGCGACAACGTGCGCCGCAGCGCCCTTCTGTTCACACCGTTCTTTCTCGCCGCGGCGGCGCTGGAGGCCTACCTGGCCGTCGAGTTTGCCGCCGGGCCCCGGCCGGGCGCTATCGTGGGGCTAGTCATCGTAGGCGTTGTCACGCTCCTGCTGGGCTTCGAGAGCATCCAATCGGTGCGAGACCTGGTGGCACAGCCAGTCGAGATCGAGGACCAGATCAGCCGCAAGTGGTCACGCACCGACGCCATCTTCTTCCAGAACTGGTACGTCATGGTCGGCGGGAAGGTCTTCCGCATCGAGAAGATCGAGAGCGACGAGGTCGAAGAGGGAGACACGGCGCGGGTGCGCTACTACCCGCACACCATGACTGTGGATGACTTCGAACGGGTGCGAAGGAAGGGCACGCCAGCGCCCTGACGAAGGCAGCCGCCTACTGCCCCTTGGTTTCCTGGGAAGAACCTCCGGAACCGCGCCGGCGCCGCCCGCCTCGGCGTCCGCGCCGTCTACGCGCCTTCTGGCCCTCCGGGGTCCCGGCGGCCGCCGCAGGCCCCGATGGCGCGGCGACGGGCTGAGGCTTCCGGAGTTCGCCCGACGCCCCACGCCGGCCGCCCCGGCGGCGCCTGCCCTTGCGCTCGCTGGCCTCCTTCTCTGGCGCTTCGGCGGGTGGCCCGGCGACAGCAGCGGCCGCACGCTCTTCTGCCTCCTGCAGCGGACGCTCCAGCATCTCGACCAGCTCCGCGGGGCGAACGGTGACGCCGAATTGGAGCTGCATGTCGACGACCGGCACCTCGAGCGTTGCGCCCTCCTGCATAGTCAGCACCACCGTCTGCTTCAGGATGTTGATCTGCGACACCCGGGCGTCGCCGGCAGGCGTCGAGACCATAGCGCCTACCTTTGGAAGCTGGCCACGCAGCTCGCGGTACATCTCGTGCTCGTACGTCAGGCAGCACAGCAGGCGTCCGCAGACGCCGGATATCTTCGAGGGGTTGAGCGGCAGCTCCTGGTCCTTCGCCATGCGGATTGAAACCGTCGGGAACGACGTCATCCACGAGGCGCAGCAGAGGCGTTCGCCACAGCGGCCGATGCCATCGGCCAGCTTCGCGCGGTCGCGCTCGCCGACCTGGAGGAGCTGAACGCGCAAGCCGAACCGCTGCGACAGCTTCTTGACCAGTTCACGGAAGTCCACGCGCTCGGGAGCTGTGAAGTACAGGGTAAGCTGCTTGCCGGGGAGGTCGTACTCGGCGCCCGCGACCCGCATGTTCAGGTTCAGTTCGTCGGCCGCGTCCTGAGCCTCGCGGGCACGCTCGCGGGCTTTCTCGCGCTGCTGCTTCGCCCGGTCGATGTCCGCCGGCTCGGCGATGCGGACGATGGGCTTCAGCGTCTCTTTGATCTCGGAGGCGACGACCTGCTCAGGGGAGATGACGACGCGGCCAGCCTCCTGCCCGTGGGAGGTCTCGACCACCACGTACTGGCCGATCTGGACGTCGAAGCCGCGTGCGTCGAAGTAGTAGACCTTGCCAGCTTCTTTGAAGCGCACCCCGACGGGCACGCGTTGTTGCTCGGACATATCAGCGGGGCTCCGCGCCGCAAAAATCTGCGCGCCCTTCCCGGGAAGGGCCCGAAACCCCGTCTCCTTTCGTCAGGGCGCCGCGCCCAGCGCGAGCAGCATGCGCTCCAGCGCCGGTTGCGACTGGACGCTGTCTTCCAGATAACGGCGCGCCGCCCGCACTGAACTCAGGACCCTCAGCGCGCCTTCTACTCCGCATTGTGACGCCTGCTCCCTCAGCGTGTCCAGCCGCCCCGCGTTCACGGCC